>JASLLL010000003.1 GCA_030747075.1 Gemmatimonadota bacterium | reverse complement strand
GGCGGCGGAATGGGTGCTCGCCTCGGAGATGCCGGGGGACACGATCGTGGTGATCTACTCCTTCCGTCCCTTTCGCTACTATTTTGCGGACACTGCCAGCGGCAAGGCCAGACTGCTGCATCAGCACAAGCGTTTCCTTCAGACCGATGAAGACCTCCGCAGCCATGTGAACGACGCTTCCCGAAACGGGGGGCGGGTCTGGCTGGTGCTCTCCCGGTGGTGGGATGTCGCGCCGGAGAATCGAATCCGCTCGTTCTTTGAGGAGAGGCTTCGCGAGTCCGAGCGGCGGGAGTTCCACGGAGTCAAGGTGACGCTCTACGAGGAGGCCCCCGCGTGAGGTGGATTCCCTGGACGGTTCCGGGCGTGGGGCCTGAGTCGGCCAAGAGCGGCTCCGGAGGGCGGGCCTTGGCAGCGGTTGTGATTGCCATGCTGGCTCTCGGGTTGGGATCGGCCATGGAGGTCGGAGTCCTTGTGGCTACGCTGGGGCTCTTCAATGTGGGAGTCGTGCTCTTTCTGCTCCTCCGTCGGGACATTACCTGGGGATTTCTGTTTTACCTGACGGCAGTTATCTTCTTCCAGACCGGGTTCTGGATTCGACTTCCGAACTTTCCGGACCTCTATCCGGCACGGATTGTCTCCACGCTGCTCTACCTGATCTTTCTGATTCAAGTTCTGATCGGAATGCGAAGGGTTCCCCGTCTGAGCGGGGTGGAGCGCAACATGATTGTGTTTCTGATCGTGCTCTTCATCTCGGTCGTCACGAGCGGTCAGCAGCCGCGCTGGCTGATGATCCTGCGCGGGTATGTGTACCCCTTCATGTTCTTCTACTTCGCTCGGACAGTGATCAACAGGGATCGGCAGATTGCGATTGTGCTCGGATATCTGGTCCTGATCGGACTGTATCTCGGGGTCATGGGGATCTTCGAGAAGGCCAAGCTCTACTCGCTGATCTGGCCGCAGTTCATCGTGGACGAATCTCTGCGGGACACAGGGCTGAGCCGGTTGGGTTTTCGAGTGCGGGGGATCTTCCTCCAGCCCGCGATCCTGGGGACCGTGATGGCCATGGGCTTCTTCCCTGCCTGGTATGTCCTGAGTCGACAGGGTGGGATCATCCGCCGGGTTGCGCAGTTGGGACTGGTTCTGGTGACGCCTCCGGTGCTGTTCTTTACGCAGACTCGCTCGGTGTATGCCGGGTTTGCGGTGGCCCTCATCACCGGCGCAATCTGGGGGAGGAGGCTGCGTGTCCTTTGCCTTGCGCTCCTCTTGTTCGCCATGGTGGGCGTGTTCCTCAACTGGGACAACATGGCGACCGACGACCGGGACCGGGGCGGCCTCATGGTGACGAACACGATTGAGTTTCGCGCGGTTCTATTCATGGAAGCCATGGAGGTCTTTGCCGACCACCCGTTCTTCGGTTGCGGATTCATGAACTTTCCCGAACTGGCCATGCAGTATCGACGCCCACGGGATGTTCCCCTGTTCGGCCATATCGATCTGGGTGTCGGGGGGCATGCGATTCCCCACAACATCTTCCTGACGATCATTGCCGAGCAGGGGATCGCAGGCATCTTGCCGTATTTCCTGATCTTCTGGCTGATGTTCCGAACCTCCATACGAGCCTACCGCGGGCTTGGGCGGGAAGGGCTCGTGTCGAAGGACCTCGTCGTGTGTATCTGGTGCGGGATCGCCGCGTATATGGTCAACGCGATGTTCCTGGAGATGCGCTACTTCGAGTATGTGAATGTCCTGTTCTTCTTCCTGATGGGAACAGTGGCCGGGATGGAAGACCGCCTGCGTGCACAAGCGGGGAGTTCCGGGCCCGATCTCACCCCCTACCCGGTCCCCGCGATGTTCTCGGCAAGCGGTAGAGGCGAGTGACTCGCAACCGGGGGCGCGGCCCGGGGAACTCTCACGAAGAAGCCACCCCTCGGCCGATTCGCCCGGATCAGCCGATTCCGGGTGTCGTGGTTGCGTTTCCTGCGGAGAGAGCAGGATCCGGAGCCGTCGCCTGCGGTGGCTGTCTGGTGTGCACTGGCCGCGTACATGGTGAACGCCATGCTTCTGGAGATGCGCTACTTCGAGTTCGTGAATGTTCTGGCCTTCGCGTTGGCCGGCGGAGTGCTGGGTCTGGAGGACCGCCTCGGCCGTCGGGGAAGAGAGCGGGGGAGTCTGGCCACGGTGGTTCCCTGCCAGGCTGTCCGGCCGGGAGAATAGTGGAGAAACGGCCTTCTGGTGACCTCAGGGCTTCTATCGACAGTCCGATGTGCCGAAGGGATGGGAGGAGGACCAGACCGGGCCAGGGGGAGAGAGTGTCCGGGCTGGAATCCTCTGGTCCTTGAGGCTGTAAGACACTATGATGCCGTGAGATAAGGAGATTTCTCAGCATGAGTACGGATGCGACATCCACGCCCCGGGAAGCCGTGAAGGCGGCGGAGGCCGAAACTCCTCCTGCGCCGCCTTCGCGCTCCCGACTCAGCGAGGGGCATTTGGTGTTCGCGGCCATGCTGTTGGATGCGACGGTCCTCTTTTGTGCGTTTCTGGGGGCGCATTGGTTGCGGTTTGGCAGCCGCTTCTTCCAGGGCACGCCTGAGGTGCTTCGGAGTGAGCACCTGACGACGCTTTGCATGCTTCTCCCACTCTGGATCCTTCTGCACGGTCTGAACGGTCTTTACCGGTCCCGAGTCCTGGGTTCGGTTCTGGATCAGTCAGTCGGGGTGATCAAGGCCGTCTTCATGGGCTGCCTTCTGGTCCTGGCGCTGGGTTTCGTGACGCGCACGGACTACTTCTTCGAGAAGCGTCTGGTGCTTGGGTTCGCGGGACTCTTCGCAACCGTGTCAGGACTGGTGGGAAGGCTTGCGCTCATCAGGCCTCTCTATGCTCGCTTCATCGCCGGGGCTGCCCGGGCGACGCGGATTGTGATTGTTGGAGCCGGTGTGGAGGGGGCGCGTTTCCTTCGCCGCATCCGAGAGACTGCCGGGCTGGGCTATGAGGTCGCGGCGTATGTGGATGACGATCCGGCGAAACGAGGCACCTCAGTGGACGGCATCCCGGTGGAAGGAAGCGTCGAGAACCTGATTGAGGTCGTGCGGGAGGTTCGCGCCGACCAGGTCTTTGTCGCCATCCCGAGCCTGGGGCAGGAAGGCACGCTCGAGATGATGTCGCGCTGCATGAAGGCGCAGGTTCCGGTTCGCCTCGTGAATGACATTCTGCACATGATCGCGTCCGACACGCATGTAGAGACCATCGATGGCGTCCCGACCTACGACATCACCACGGCAGGAGGCGTGAGGCTGGGCCTTCTCATGAAGCGCGTCTTTGATGTGGCGGTCTCGGGCACGCTTCTGTTCATGTTCTTCCCGCTGTTGTTGTTCATCTCGCTTCTCATTCGGATCTTCTCGCCGGGGCCCGTGCTTTTCCGGCAGGTCCGGGCGGGCCAGAATGCAACCGAGTTTACGCTCTTCAAGTTCCGGACAATGAAGCTGGAGACTGACGACTCCATCCACCGCGAATACGCGACGAACTTCATTTCGGGAAAGAAGCTGGACTTCAAGCCAGACCGTGGAACCGGTGAGGTCTTCAAGATGACCACGGACCCCCGGGTGACTCCCGTGGGGGCTCTCTTGCGAAGGACGAGCCTCGACGAACTGCCGCAGCTGATCAATGTACTGATCGGTGACATGAGTCTTGTGGGACCCAGGCCGCCGATCTTCTATGAGTTGAACCACTACAAGGAGTGGCACAAGAAGCGTCTGAAGGCGAAGCCGGGACTCACTGGACTCTGGCAGGTCAGCGGCCGATCCAGTGTTCCTTTTGACGAGATGGTCCTTCTGGACCTGTACTATATCGATCACTGGTCGTTGAAGACGGATCTGGAGATCCTCTTCAGGACCGTGCCGGTTGTCCTGTTCGGTGACGGCGCGTACTAGCCGGCACGGGACGAGAAAGGAGAGGCGTTTTGCTTCGAGTTGCAGTCATCGGTTGCGGGTACTGGGGGCCGAACTTCGTTCGGAATTTCACTCAGGTGCCCGGAGTGGAAATGAAGGTGGCGGTCGATCTCAACAAAGAGCGGCTTCGACACATATCGCAGCTCTATCCAAGCGTAGCCATCTCCACGGAACTGGATGAGGTGATCGCCAGCGATGAGATCGATGCGGCCGTTGTCGCCACACCGGTTTCCACCCACTTCCCGATTGCGAAGGCGCTGATGGAAGCCGGGAAACATGTACTGGTGGAGAAGCCCATGGCCGGCAGCGTGGCCGAGGCTACGGCACTGGTCGAACTGGCTGAGTCTCGGGGCCTCACGCTCATGACAGGCCACACCTTCGTGTATACGGCCGCTGTGAACAAGATGAAGGATCTGATCTCCTCCGGTGAGTTGGGACACATCTACTATGTGAATACCACTCGCGTGAATCTTGGGCTCTTTCAGGAGGACATCAATGTAGTGTGGGATCTCGCCCCGCACGATGTATCGATCCTGAACTACATCCTCGGGACGGATCCTCTGACCGTGAGTGCGCACGGCCAGGCCTACATTCAGCGAGGCATTGAAGATGTCGCCTTCCTGCACCTCACCTATCCGGGAGAGATCGTGGCTCATACTCATGTGTCATGGCTGAACCCGGACAAACTCCGACGGATCACCGTGGTGGGCAGCAAGAAGATGCTGGTCTACGACGATGTCTCCTCGCTGGAGAAGATCCGCGTGTACGATAAGGGGGTCTCTGTGCAGCCGCACTACGACACCTTCGGCGAGTTTCAACTTTCATACAGGTTCGGAGATATCTACACCCCGCGCCTGGATGACAGCGAACCGCTCAAGAACGAAATCCAGCACTTCATTCACTGCATCCAGAACCAGGAGATTCCACGCTCCGGGGGCAGGTCGGGACTCGCTGTTGTGGAAGTCATGGAGAGAGCTTGTGAGTCTCTCCGGTCTTCCGGAGAGCTCCTGCCGCTGGGGAACGGAAACTCGACGAGCAACGGAGGAACGATGTCATGAATGTCCCGTTCAACGACCTGAAGGCGCAGTACGCCACGATTCAAAAGGAAGTGACCGAGGCCATCGCAGCGGTCATCGATTCGTGCGCCTTTATCGGCGGCCCGGCCGTCGACGCGTTTGAGAAGAAGTTCGCGTCGTACTGTGGCGCAGATCACTCCGTGGGAGTGGCAAGTGGCACTTCGGCGTTGCATCTGGCTCTGGCCGCGCTGGACATCGGGCCGGGGGATGAAGTGATCACCACCCCCTACACCTTTATCGCCACGACGGAAGCCATTACGCACGCGGGCGCAACGATTCGCCTTGTTGACTGCATTGAAGACTGCGGAACGATGGATCCCGAACTTCTGGAGGGGGCCATCACGCCGCGAACGAAGGCGATCATTCCCGTACACATCTACGGACAGATGGCGAAGATGGATCCCATCATGGAGATCGCCAACCGACACGGCATTCCCGTGATCGAGGATGCCGCACAGGCCCATGGCGCGGAATACCGGGGCCGTCGGGCCGGTTCGATCGGACGAATCGGGTGCTTCAGTTTCTACCCCGGGAAGAATCTCGGATGCTATGGCGACGGGGGCGGGGTCACCACCTCCGACGGCGCGTTGGCTGAACGGGTTCGACTCCTGCGCGACCATGGTCGTTCCACCAAGTACGAGCACTGCGCGGAGGGGTTCAACTACCGCCTGGATGGCATCCAGGGCGCCGTCCTGGGCGTGAAGATGAAGTACATCGAAGAGTGGACCGAAGGACGCCGGCGTTTTGCTGCCCGATACGACGAACTGCTCACCGGGTCGGAGATCCGGCCGCTTGCTCCGAGAGACGGCGATGTCCGTCATGTCTACCACCTTTATGTGGTGCGTGTGCCGGATCGGGACGAGACCGTCGAAGCACTCCATGCGCGCGGGGTGGGCGCGGGAGTCCACTATCCGATACCGCTTCATCTTCAGCCCGCATACGCACACCTGGGACTCGGGAAGGGAACCTTCCCGAATGCGGAGGCTCTGGCTTCGCAAGTCATCTCTCTCCCGATCTACGCGGAGATGGACGAAGCCGCCCCGGAGTATGTGGCGGAAGTGTTGAAGGAGGTTTGCGGCGCGCGCGCGTGACCGCCGCATGACACAGAGCAGCGGGGTCGGTTCGGCCCCGGACCGGGGGGGAAATGAGTCAGCGATTGCTCCCGCGTGAAGCGATTCTCGCGGTGAACCACCGGTGCAATACCTTCTGTGCCATGTGCGACATCTGGTCCCGGCCTGACCGGAACGAACTCCCCCCCGAGTTCTATTCGCGTCTTCCCGGCAGTTTGCGCAACCTCAATATCAGCGGGGGAGAACCGTTCATGCGGGACGATCTCCCCGAGATCGCGGCCGTCCTCCGCGCGAGACTCGGCTCCCCGAGAATCGTGATCTCCACGAACGGAATGCTGACGGACAAGATCGTGGAGCAGTCACTGGAGATGGCTCCTGTAGCCATTCGTGTTTCGATTGACGGGGTCGGGGAGGTCCACGACAAGATCCGCAATGTCGAGGGGTGTTTCGAGCGCGTGGTGGAAACCGTCAGGCGGCTCCAAGGCGCGGGCATCGCAGACCTGGGCATCGCGTGCACGGGGTCAAGAGACAACCCCGGTGCTCTTCTCGGCGTCAAGAAGCTCGCGGAGACACTGGGAGTGGATTATGTCTGCTCGGTCGTTCACTCCAGCGAACTGTACTTCGGCAGCCAGGACGACATGGTGCCCCGTGACGAGACGACGCGTTCGGACCTGATGTCCATCGCCACCACACAACTTCGCTCGCTGCGCCCGAAGGACTGGTTTCGGTCGTACTACACCGACGGCATCATCGACTACATCGACGGCCAGCCTCGCAGAGATCCCTGCGTTGCGGCCACCGGGCATATCCATGTGGATCACCGGGGCGTGGTCTATCCATGCAATGTGCTGAACCAGCCGTTGGGGAATCTCAACGAGAAGAGCTGGGAGGATATCGAGGCGGACGCCGCGACAAGCGAAGTGCTGCGAAGCGTGCGCAACTGCCAACTCCAGTGCTGGATGAGCTGTACGGTGGCGCCGGTGATGAAGGCCAGACCGGACATTGCGGCTCGGTGGATTCTCGGGCGGTGGTTTCGTGGTGCCACCCCGCGCGCAAAGTAGTGGACCTCCGGCGCGAGAGAGCCCGCGGGACCGGGAAGTGAGCGAAGGCGCGTGAGAATCCTCCTGGTGAACAAGTTCTTCTACGCGAAGGGTGGAGCGGAGCGCGTTCTGTTCGACCTTCTGGAAGAGTACGAGCACGCCGGGCACGAGACGGTCCACTTCTCCATGCAGCATTCCCGAAACCGGCCCTCGCCGTGGGCAGAGTTCTTTGTGGAGGAAGTCGACTACGAGAGCGTCGGACTGTTGGGGAGCGTTCGGGGAGCGCTGCGAGCCGTGCATCATCGGAAGGCGGCGGCACGGATTGCAGACCTCTGCCGGAGCGCAAGGCCGACGGTTGCGCATGTGCACAACTTCCACCACCAGCTGTCTCCGTCCATTCTGGATGCGCTGCGCGGCGCGGGTGTGCCAGTGGTCCATACGGTGCATGACTACAAGCTGGCCTGCCCGAACTATCTTCTCTATACGAATGGAGATGTCTGCGAGAGATGTGCGCCGGGGTCCTACTTTCCCGCAGTGCGTCATCGTTGTGTGCGCTCCTCGCTGACCGCCAGCGTTGTGGCGTGGGGGGAGATGATGCGGGCGCATCGCACGGGTTCGGTGAGGGACGGGGTGGCCGCCTTCGCCTGTCCCAGTCGGTTCATGGCGGAGAAGATCCACGGCGCGGGGTACCCGAGAGATCGCATCCAGGTGGTCCCGAACGGAGTCGACCCGAGTGCCTTCGTCCCGGCATCCGCCCCGGGGGAGGGGTTTCTGTATGCGGGGAGGCTCTCTCGGGAGAAGGGGCTGGACACGCTCCTTCGTGCTGTGTCCCGGTCCGGCGTGTCCCTCACGATCGCGGGCACGGGCCCCGAGGAGGATCGCCTTCGCGCGTCCGCCGCGGCCAATGGACTGGATGTTCACTTCACCGGGCGTCTGACGCGTGACGACCTGGTGGCGAGGATGCGCGCATCGCGTGCGGTCGTTCTTCCTTCGGAATGGTACGAAAACGGGCCGGTCTCCGTGCTGGAGGCTTTCGCGAGCGGTGTCGGCGTCATCGGCGCGGACACCGGCGGCATCCCGGAGATGGTGCGGCCGCACAAGACGGGGCTTCTGTTCCCGCCGGGTGATTCCGACGCGCTGGCGGAGTCCATGAGCGCACTGGAATCCGATCCGGACCTTGCATTCGAGATGGGACGAAACGCCCGATGTGTCGTAGAAGAGGAGTTCTCGCTGGGCAGGCAGGTGCGGACCATGCTTGATCTCCTGCAGGAGGTGTCGTCATCCGCGTCGTGATGATCGGGCAGAAGGGAGTACCCGCGACCTATGGCGGCATCGAACGCCATGTGCACGAACTGGCCGGCCGCCTCGCCGAAAGGGGAGTGCGGGTTGATGCTCACTGCCGCTCCCACTACACCCCGGTGGACGCGGTCCTGCCGGGCGTTCGCCTCGTACGGTTGCCTGCGCTGAACACGAAGCACCTCGACGCGGTTTCCCACACGACCCTGGCGTCGATGCACGCCCTCTTCTCACGAGCCGACATCGTGCATTACCACGCCCTCGGTCCTTCCACTCTCGCCTGGATCCCGCGCCTGGCCGGGAAGAAAATCGTGGTCACGGTGCATGGGCTGGACTGGCGGCGGGAGAAGTGGAATCGTGCGGCTTCCTGGGCTCTTCGCAGAGGAGAGTGGACGGCCGCTCATCTCCCGCACGCGACCATTGTCGTATCCCGGACGCTCTTGAAGCACTTCCGTGTGGCGGCGGGGGAACGAGCGCACTACATCCCGAACGGCACGCCGATTCCTCCACCCGCTCCTGAGGACGGAGCCCGGGCGCGGGGGCTGGAACCGGGTCGGTATGTGCTCTTTGTGGGTCGCCTGGTTCCCGAGAAGGGACTGCACCTTCTTCTGGACGCGCACCGCTCCCACATTCCGGACTGGACGCTGGCCGTGGCTGGAGATGCCCACTTCACGGACTCTTATGCTCGGTCGTGCCGCGAGTCCGCGCATGACGGCGTTCGATTCCTCGGGGGTGTCTACGGGTCGGAACTGGAGTCCGTCTGGGCCCACGCCGCGCTGGTCGTAATCCCGTCCGCGCTGGAGGGCCTGTCCATTGCTCTCCTGGAAGCCATGAGCCATGGACGCGCCGTGCTGGGGAGCGACATCCCGGAGAACACGGAGGTGCTCAAAGGCGCGGGGGAGACATTCCGTTCCGGAGATGCCGAACATCTCGGAGCGCGCCTGTCGGAATTGCTGCAGAAGCCGGACCACCTCGCGCAACTGGGCGCCCTCGCGCGAGAGCGCATTCGCGAGGAGTACGATTGGGAGCGCGTCGCGGACCAGACACTGGAGATCTACCGCAGCGTCACCGGTGGTGCCGGGGAGGTGTCCGCGTGAGCTCTCTGTCCGTCGCGTTTCTGGCAGCGGAGATTGCCCCCTGGTTCAAGGTGGGGGGGCTGGGAGACATCGCGGCGTCCCTCCCGGAAGCGCTCGCGCGGGAAGGTGTGCGCGTGGAGGTCTTCGTGCCGCTGCATCGACCCGTTTCGGGCGATCCCCCCGAAGTGGGAGAACGGGTGGACGAGATCACCTTTTGCCTTGGCGAGCACTCCGTCTCCGCGGCTGTGCGGGCGGGACCTTCCGAGGGTGCGCGTCTACGGTTCGTGGAAATCCCTGCCTTCTTCGATCGGGAAGGACTGTATGCGGGGGCTGAACCCTACGCGGACGATCTCGGGCGATGGACCGCGTTCTGCCGAGCTGTCCTGACCCTTCTTCGGGAACGGGACCAGCCACTTCCGGTCATCCTCGCAAATGACTGGCACGCCTGCCCTGTCCTGCTGGACCCCGGGTTCTCCTCGCCAGGGGAGAGGCCGGGCGTTGTGCTGGCCATCCACAACCTGCTCTATCAGGGTTGCTTTGGGGCAGAAGAGGCAACCCGATGGGGGTATGGCCCGAACGCCCTCGCCGATGACCATCTGAATCTTCTGAAGACGGGAATCCTCGGAGCGGACCGCATCGTGACGGTCAGCCCCGGTTATGCCCGCGAGATTCTGAGCCCGGAATACGGCGGCGGGCTGCACGAAGCCCTGCGGTCGCGCGGGAAGAAGCTGACGGGGATTCTCAACGGGATCGACGAACAGGAGTGGAATCCGAGAACCGATCCGGCTCTTCCCGGGGCCTATGACGCGGGAGACATGTCGGGAAGAGAGGTCTGCCGCCGGGAACTCGCCCGTCGATGCGGATTCGAGCTCGATGCGCGGCGGCCGATCGCTGGAATGGTGACCCGCTTTGCCGAGCAGAAGGGGATGGACCTCGTGGTGGACTCGGTTCCCGAAATGCTGGATCTCGGCTTCGACCTGGTGGTCCAGGGAATCGGGGACCCGCCACTGGAGGATGCTCTCCGGTCGCTGGAGGAGAAGTTCCCGGAACGCGTGCGTTTGTTCGCGTGCTACGACGCCGAACTGGCGAGACTGGTCATCGCTGCTTCGGACTGCCTCCTGATCCCGTCGAGGTACGAACCGTGCGGGTTGAACCAGATGTACGCGCAGCGGTACGGCACTCTGCCGGTCGCCCGCCGCACGGGAGGGCTTGCGGACACCATCACGGATCCCCGGGATACTCAGGATGGAGTGGGCACCGGGTTTCTTTTCGAGGACGCATCCTCGGAAGCGCTTGTTTCGGCCCTTGCACGAGCGCGGGACCTGTTGATCGATCCGCCCCGACACGCGCTCTTCCAGATGGTCGCGATGGAACGCGACTTCTCGTGGGCAAGGAGCGCGCGGAGTTGGATCTCGGTTCTTGAAAGTGCGGCGAACGACCGGTGCACTTCCGCAGGCGGGAGATTCTCTCAGGGTTGCGCCCCGTCCTGACGATCTCATGAGAGACCTCGGCGCGACGGCGACCGTGGGGGCGCACCCAGATCCGGGTTGACAGAGGGCACCCGGAAAACTAGCATCCTGTGGCCTTTGAGCGGGAATAGCTCAGTGGTAGAGCGCCACCTTGCCAAGGTGGATGTCGCGGGTTCAAGTCCCGTTTCCCGCTCCAGTTCTCCGGGGCGTCCGCCGGAGTGTGGGCGCCTCGTCGAGAGTATGGCGGCATGGCCAAGTGGTAAGGCAGAGGACTGCAAATCCTTTATCCCCAGTTCGAATCTGGGTGCCGCCTCCACTCTCGCACCGGGCCGCCTCCCCAATCGCTCCCTCTCTCCGACTTCCTTCCCTGGGCCATCCGGGATACTCTCGCCACCTTGAGAGCGCCGGGATGGCGGAATGGTAGACGCAGCGGACTTAAAATCCGCTGGGAGTGAAACTCCCGTGAGGGTTCAAGTCCCTCTCCCGGCACGAGCCTCCCTTCAGTTGACCGAGTCCTGCGGGACCCCTATCCTGTGCGCCTTGAGGTGTCTCATCAACGATGTCTGTGTAGATTGTCGCCGCAGCGCATGATGAGATGCCGGGATTCCCCGCGAAGTGTGTCGTGTCCCTTGTGAAAAGGGCGGACATACGAAGCACGCGGTAGCGCAGCGGTGGAGAACGCACGACAAAGGAGAAGCAGCGTATGAATCGATGGATGATTGTCTCCCTGATGGTCTTGCTCTCAATCGGGATGTGGAGCGGGCGGACGATCGCGGGCGACCTGGAGGAAGACCTGGCACGCGCGGTCCACGAGTATCAGTTGGACAATGGGCTGACACTCCTTGTGCTGGAGAATCACGACTCCCCGACGATCGGCGTGGTGACCGCATTCAGCGTTGGCGCTGCGGAGGAACGCCCCGGGATCAACGGGGTCACGCATATCCTGGAGCACATGCTGTTCAAGGGCACGCGGGACATCGGAACCTCGGATTGGGAAGCAGAGAAGGTCCACTACGATCGCATCGAAGAACTCACGCTGGAAGCCAAGCGGGAGTCGGCCAAGGGCCGGGATGCGGATGAGAACCGGATCGCGCAGCTCCTTGAGGAACGCGCAGGGGAAATGGAGGCGGCAAAGGAATACGCCGTCGACAATGAACTGTGGGGTCTCTACGAAGAAGCGGGCGGAAGAAACCTCAACGCCTTCACGAGTTACGACGGGACCGCGTACATCCAGGCTCTTCCCGCGAATCGTCTGGAGTTGTGGATGTTCCTGGAGTCGGAGAGGTTGCGGGCGCCGGTGCTCCGTCAGTTCTACACGGAAGTTCAAAATGTGCTCGAAGAGCGACGGATGCGAACGGATGCTTCGCCGGACGGCAAACTGGGCGAGAACTTCCTGGCCGTGGCGTTCGACGCGCACTGGTACGGCTATCCCATCATCGGCTACCCGGCGGATATCGAGAGCCTTACGAGAACCGAAACTGAGGAGTGGTTTCGCGTCTACTACGCGCCCAACCGGCTGACGCTGGCCATTGTCGGGGATGTGGATCCGGACGCCGTTCATGACATGGCCCGAAGCTACTTCGGAGACATCCCTCCGCAGGATCCCCCGGAACCGGTTGAGACATTCGATCTGCCCAAGGAGGGGATGCGCCGCATCGAAGTGGAGTACGATGCGGAGCCGTCACTGATCATGGGCTGGCACAAGCCGAATATTCCCAGTCCGCAGGATGCGGCGCTCCGTGTGGTCGCGGAGATTCTCTCCGGAGGGCGCTCGTCCCGCTTCGAGAAGGTGCTGAAAGAGGAGCTTCAACTGGTTGCATCCATTGATGCGGATCACGAGACCCCGGGAGATCGTTGGGACAATCTCTTCGTCATCGATGGCAAGCCGCTGGCTCCGCATACCACTCAGGAGGTGGAAGACGCCGTCTGGGAGCAGCTGGAGCGCTTGAAGAGGGAGCCGGTCAGCGACAGGGAACTGGCCAAGGCGAAGAATCGAATCCGGGCGCAGTTTGTGCGCGAGACGGAGAGCAACTTCCGGCTGGCGATCGCGCTCGGGTACATGAATGCCATTCATGGTGACTGGCGCATCGTTCTGGACGCTCAGGAGGCGGTGGCCGCTGTCACCGCGGACGATGTTCGCAGCGCGGCGCGGAGCACCTTCCGTCGAAGCGGCACGATTGTCGCCACGCTCGTGAAGCCTGCCGAAGAGGTGGATCCCGAACGAGAGGCGGCAGGGCTGGCCATGGTGGAGGATGCGGTGGCCGCGCTCGGGGGGATGGATCGCCTGGGCGGAGTTCGTCGGGTGGAGATCGTGGCGGATGTCGCCATTCAAACTCCTGGCGGGGAACTCCCCGCGAAGGCGAACAACGCCTATCAGATTCCGGACGCGATGGCATCGACCTTTGAGATATTCGGCCAGGCCATGGAGTCAGGCCTCACCCGGAGCGACGCGTGGAGAACCTCGCCCGGCGGGGTGGAGGAAGTCCAGGGGGAAGATCTCCGCGACCTTCGGAGCGACCTGGAGCGCGAGATGTTCCTGATGGCGTATCCAGCAGTGGCCGGTGACTTCACACTTCAGTCGGTGGATGCCGAGGAAGGCGAGGACTTTCGCCTTGTTCAGGCGCGGGGGCCCTCCGGCAAAGCGTTCACCGTCGCCATTGCCCACGGTTCCAACCTGCCGAGCCGAATCACTTATGAAGGCAAGCATCCCCAGACCGGTGACCCGGCGACCATTCGGGAGTCCTTCGACGATTTTCGCGAGGTGTCCGGAATCCTGAGACCGCATCGTATCGTCCTGGCAGTCGATGGAACCGACTTTACCGTTTCGACCGTGACGCAGTACGACATCAACGGCGACATTCCGGCGGACCGGTTTGTCCGCCCGACGGATTGAGGGGGGACTCATGAAGACCCGGATTCTGACCGCCATGATTCCACTCCTGGTGACGGGGGCACTGGCCACCGACACGCACGCCCGGGCGCACTCCGTGAAGGAGGCTCAGGCGACGGCACCGGAACTCCAGCTGTCGAAGAAGTCTCCGGACATCTTTGAACTGAAGAACGGCATGCGCGTCTTCTACTACGAGTCGGATCGCGTGCCGCTGGTGACCGTCCGCGCTGTGGTCCGGGCCGGAGACATCTGGGAGCCGGCGGATCGAATGGGTGTGGCCAATCTCACCGGGCGCATGATGCGGGCCGGTGGTTCGCTGGCCTGGCCGGCAGACACCATGGACGAGGAACTGGACTTCCTTGCCGCCCGCCTGTCATCGGGCATCGGTGACGAGATGGGGAATGTCACACTCAATGTGCTGTCCGAGAATCTCGACGACGCGCTGGCCATCTTCGCCGATCTGATGCTGCATCCGCGCTTTGACGACACCAAGATGAGCGTGGAGAAGGGACTGATCAAAGAGGATATCCGTCGCGAGAACGACAACCCGATCCAGGTGGCGTTTCGGGAGTACGACAAGCTCATCTGGGGCGAGGACCATCCCCGCGCGCGCACCCCCACCGGGGAGTCGGTGGATGCACTCACGGTGGAGGATCTCCAAGCGTTCCATGCGGCCTTCTTCCAGCCCGGGAATGTCTCGTTCGGGGTGGCGGGAGATGTTTCGAAGCGCTCCATTCGGCGGAAGCTGAACCAACTCTTCGGAGACTGGAAGGGACCGGAGGTCGTGTTTCCTGCGACCCCGCCGGTGCCTGAGAGAACTCCTCGCGTGGCGCTTGCGGTGAAGGAGGTGCCGCAGACGACCGTTCTCCTCGGGCATCTTGGCCCGATGGAGACGGACCCCATGCGCTACTCCGGACAGGTGATGATGAACATCCTCGGTTCGGGCGGATTCACCAGCTACATCGTGGATCGGGTTCGAAATGATGAAGGCCTGGCGTACTTCGCCGGCGGGTTCCTGGACTTCGGAATGCTCGACCCCGGGTATGTGGTGGCGCTGGCCCTCTCCAAGACGGAGACCACCTGCGAGGCCACGAAGCTCATCCTTGAGCAGATCGAGCGGATCCAGTCCATTCCCGTGACGGAAGAGGAGCTGGCTCGCGCCCGCGACGGAATCCTGAACGCCCGCGCATTTGATTACGACTCCGGGAAAAAGATTGTGTCGCGCCTGATGAACCTGGAGTACTACAGCCTGCCCGACGACCACTACGAACGGGGCTTTGCGGAGATTGCCCGCGTGGATCAGGCCGCTGTTCAGGAAGCGGCCAACGCGCTCCTGGATCCCTCGATGTTCTCGTTTCTGGCGGTGGGAAATGCAGAGGGTTTTGACTGTGCGTGGCAGGACTTCGCGGACCAAAACGGTGTGGATCTGATCCGGATCGAACTCGACTGACGGGACGGGGAGGGCGTCCGTTCTCCCCGTGTCCACCCACTCACTGCGCGGGGTGCCCATGAATCCCAAACGGGCGTCGGATGACGGACGCAGTGGCATGGGCCGGGTGCTTCAAGATGTGACGGGCTTTGCGGGAAGCCAGTACTTCATGAGGTTCGCCACGCTCGTGAAGGGGTTCGTGGTCGCGAAAGTCCTCGGCCCGGAGGGAAACGGCCTCTGGCAGCACTTCGTCATTCTCGGCGAGTACTGCCAGTTCACCCACCTGGGCGCTTTGCCGGGCATGAACAAGGTGCTCGGGCACCGAATCGGCCAAAGTGACGAAGCGGGAGCGGCCCGGGCGCGAGCCACCGGACTCGGTGCCGTCGTCTTTGCGTCGTCGATCCTTTGGGTGATTCTGGCTTCCGTATCCCTTGGACGGGATCCGGGGCTGGAACCGGTTGAGCGGTGGGGGTTGGCGGTTCTCGGACTGATTGTCGTCTTGGAACAGGTGAACTTCACCTTCATGGCGTTCCTGCGCGCCTACAGTCGAATCCAGGTCATCAGCCTCTTCTCGTTTGGCTTTGCCGCAGCGAATCTCGTGATCTCCCTTGCGCTTCTTCCAAGTTTCGGCGTGCTGGGGCTTCTGATGGGATGGGCCATCAGCCGAGCCGCCACCACCGCCTGGATGGCACACAAGAGCGGCTTCGCCTTTCGCCTTGCATTGCGTGCAGGGGTGCTGCGGGAACTTCTCGTCACGGGCTTTCCGATTTTCCTCTTTCATCTGACGCGGGTCGGGCTGCGGAACATCGATCGTGTGCTGGTGGACAGTGTGCTTGCCAGGGGAGATCTTGGCATCTACGGCCTGGCCGTCACCATCGCGAGCCTTGTGCGCTACGCGGCTGAGGCCGTCGGTTTCGTCGTCTATCCCATTTTCCTTCGCCGATTCGGGGAGACCCGTGACCCGCAGGCGTTGATGGATCTCCTGACCCGCCCCACGCGTCTTCTGGGGCTGGGCATTCCGTTCGTGCTGGGGCTGGCGTATCTCGTCCTTCATCTGCCGGTACTGTGGCTCTTGCCCCGGTTCGTTCCGTGCATCGAGATCTATCGCCTCCTGACGATCTCCGTTCTCTTTTCGTGCCTGGCAATCCTCCCCGGGTTTTTCCTGATGGCGGTGAACCGCCAGAACTGGCTCGTCCCGATGGGCCTGGCGACGATTGCGTTTGAGTACCTGGTGGGATTCGAGCTGGTCCGCCGAGGGTGGGGGCTTCCGGGAGTGGCCATGACGATGGGCGCCGGAACGGGCGCGTACTGCACCGCCGTTATGCTCTTCTCCGGGCGGATTGCCATGGGGTCGACAAGGGCTGCAGGCGGATGGGTCGTGCGGACCTACGGACCGGCCGTTTGCTTCGCGGCTCTTGTGGCGGCACTTCGTTGGATCGTTCCGCGTACCGCGGTCGGACAGTGGAACGAGTACTACCGCGCAGGACTGGAGGGCGCTCTCTTCCTGGCCTTCTCCGTACCGATCCTGTGGTGGGTGGAGCGGAAGACCGGGTTACTGGGTGCGTTCGCCCGAGAGGCGGACTGAGCGCTCGGGCAGGGACACGCCGCGCGCTTGAAGAAGTTCCGCGAAGAGATCCTCATAAGCACGCACCATTCCCAGCCGTGAGAAGTCCCGGGTCACCCGCCGATGGGATTCCTGCCCCCAGGCGCGAGCCTTCGCCGGATCTTTCAGTACGAGGCTGAGCGCCTCTGACAGCGCACCGGGATCTCTGGGGGGAACGAGGAGACCGTTGGATCCCTCGTCGATCAGCTCGGGCAGTCCCCCGACGCGCGTGGCCACCAGCGGGAGTCCAGCGGCCATCGATTCCAGAAACGCCATGGGCAGCGTCTCGACATCCGTCGACGACAGAACAGAGACATCCAGGGCCGGGAGCAGGCGAGCGACATCCTGGCGAAAACCCAGAATCCGGACGGACTCCGTCAGTCCCAATGCGACGATCTCCCGCTCCAGATGGGTGCGCTCCGGACCATCACCGATCAGAAGAAACTGCGCTTCGGGGAGGGAATCCAGTGTGAGGCGGGCGGCCAGCAGGAAGGTGCGGTGGTCCTTCTCCGGGCGAAGGACGGCGATGACTCCTGCGACCGGGACATCGCCGGGAATGCCCAGAAGCTGACGGGCGCTGGCGCGTTCTTCAGGAGTGGGGAGCGCACCGGACTCGATCCCGTTGTAGATGCGGTGAATGCGGTCCACGGGAATGCGCTTCTCCCGCGTCAGGTAATCCAGCTGGCCGTCCGCCACCGAGACCCACGCAGCCGTCAGAGGAGCGAGCAGGCGGTTCAGGCGGTGCCGGAGCGGGGAGAGGTCGCGCTCTCCCGTGGAGTGCTCGGCGAGAATCCGGGCCGGCACTCCCGAAAGAACTCCCGCGATGCGGCCCACGACGCCGGTGCTGAATCCATGCGACAGGACCAGCTGGACACGCTCGCGCCGCATCAGTCCGGCAAGGCGGAAGAGGAAGGCCGGATCGAGGCTGCGCTCGCACGACAGCAGGTGGACGGGGAATCCTGCCGCGGATAGATCCTCGGCGACGGGACCCAGTCGATGCTGGCACGCCACAAGAGGTCGGAACCGGCGCGAATCCATCCCGGTGATCAGGGAAGCGATCTGCCGCTCGGCCCCGCCCACGGGAAGACCGGGGAGGAGAAAGAGGACTGTTACTGGCTGCATATCAACGCCCTCCGAGCGTCTCTTCGCGTGACATCGCAAGTGCGAAGACTCCTGCAAGTGCCTGAGAGTACATCAGTTCGCAGGGCCTTGTCATCTCAGGGGGCGAGGCGTAGACTCATTGTCCTTCGCGAAAGGAGGCTGCTCCATGGTCTCTGGTGATGGCCGTTGTGCATCCGTGATGCGACGAATCCCCCGGCGCGTGGTTGCCACGCTGCTTCTCGCTTGTGCGCTGCCTTCCGGGGCGACCGCTGCCGACCTCCGAGTGCCGTCCGACTATGCCACCCCGGGCGAAGCACTTCGCGAGGCGGGCGACGGGGATGTCGTGGTGCTGGCCAGCGGAGTGTACCGCGTGCCGGCTGACGGGGGCGCGCTCCCGTTCTCGATCATGGATAAGACGGTGACCCTCCGAGGCGAGGCCGCGGCCGTGTGCATCCTCGATGCGCGTGGACGGGGGCCGGTCTTCCTTGCGGGACCCGGAGCCGTGCTTCATGTCGAACAGGTCACCTTGCGGAATGCCTCTGCGCCGGAGGATGCGGCGGTCGCGCGCTCCACGGGAGGGCGGTTCGAGTTTGTGCGGTGCCGCTTCGAGGGCAACTCTTCCACGGACGGCGCTGATGTTCTCGACCTCATGGGTTCGGAGAATCTCCTCCGGAACTGCGCCTTCTTCCGAAACGGCCCCGAAGGCCCGACAATCCTGCTCCGGCAGGGAACGCTGACTGTGGAGCGCTGTACGCTCCACGAGAACGGGGGCGAAGCGGTGGCCATCGGCCTTGCCGGAGAGGCGACCATCGCCGCGTCCCTGTTCTCCGCGCCGGGCAGTCCGGCCGGGGCCTCAATCGGCGTGCATCTCCTCGACGGCGCACGCGGTGTCGACTTCGGGGAGGGCAATGTCTTTGCGTATTGTCTGGACGGCGCTGCGGTCGATTCCCGGCAGGACACCGTGAGTACACTTCTCGATGTCGGCCGACAAAGAGATGCGCGCTTCGATCAGGAGGGTGCGGATCCTCTTCGCGTTATGGACTCCTCTCCGGCATGGTATCTCCCGCAGGAGACCGGACATTCCACCAGTGTACCGGAGCAGGCCGGGGCTTTTGGCGGCCCGAATCCACTGACTCCTTTCGGGGAATCTCGCCGGGCTCTCGTGCTGGAAGCCGCGCCCGCACTCAAGGAGAGTGTCCCGCTTGTTCTGGGTCCGGCGGTTCCCAATCCCTTCACACCCCGAACGAGCATCCACTTCAGCATTGCCACTCCCGTAGTCGTGGATCTCGGCGTGTACAACATTCTCGGGCAGAGGGTGCGGACCCTGATGGCCGGTGATCTGGCCCCCGGGGACCATCTTCGGTCCTGGGATGGCACCGACGATCTCGGAGTGGATGTGCCGCCCGGGATCTACTTTGCCCGCATTACGCAGGGAGATGCGACGGAGACGCGTCGCCTGGTCCTCATCCGCTAGCGTTGCTCGCATCGGCCCGGTTCTTGCGTGGCCGGTTGTGTGCGCTTCACCGGATTCCGCTTCGGCATGGCCGTCGCCTTGGGTGGCCTTCTGGCAGTCGTGACCCCACGCGGGGGTGGGGTGGCGTCGTCGCGTCTGCTGCTGGGGCTCTCGGCGGCGGGGATGCTGGCCAACCCGGGCACCTGGCCAATCATGGTGGCCGCGGGATCGACCCTTCGCGCGCGACACCGAGCCAACTCTGACCGCTGTCTTGCCGACGGAGCCTCTCCGATTGTGGTGGAGGGGCGTTGCCGTGGAAGACGCGAGGCCCCGGGCGGCTGCGTGATTCGTGCGGGCGGGGATCAGTTTCTTCTCGATGAAGAGTCGGGAGAACTGCTTGCCGGAAGGATGGCCTTCGGCCGATTCAAAGCGGTGGGCTTTCGCACTGCGGGAGACCCGTCCGCGTTTGACGCGGCGGCGTGGGCGCGGATGCGCGGGTGGCAAGGGCGGGCCGAGTGGGTCGGTGCACCGGCCGGGCTCACGCGGGCGCCTGGGCTGGAAGCGGCACTCGACCGGACAGCCTGGCGCATTCGGCAACGCGTGCGCCAGCGCCTGGGCGCGGAGACGCTGCCCGGGGCGCTCGCGGTGGCCCTGTTGATTGGGGATCGTTCGGGGTTGCCCCGAGACTGGCGGGAGTCCTTCCGCCGAGCCGGGATTGCGCATGTGCTCGCGCTTTCGGGGATGCACGCCGGACTTCTCGGGTTCGGGGCAGGCGCTCTTCTTCGCACGATGCGCCTTCCGACCGCCGCGTCGGCGGGAGTCCTCGGTGTCCTCCTGACCGCTTTCGCGTGGGTAGCCGGCGGAGGATCGCCGGTGGTGCGAGCGGTAGCCCTCGGGACGATGGCCGGATGGGGGAGAGCCCTCGGGCGTTCGCTGAACGGGCGACACGCGCTGGGACTGGTCGCGGGAGTCATGCTTCTCCTTCGCCCGGAACTGCTGCGCGACCCCGGCTTTCGGCTGTCCTTCACGGCGGCGGGCGTTCTCACGGTCGCGGGGGCCGCCGGGATGGCGTCGTCGGGCAGGCTGGCGGGAGTGCTGCACGGACTCGCGATTTCGGCGGCTGTGACGCTGGCGACCGCCCCGGAAGTCGCCGGGGCCTTCGGGCGCATCAGCATTCTGTCACCGGTGACGACGCTTCTGGCTGCTCCGCTGGCAGCCGGGTGTCTGGGGTGGGGAGCCCTCGCGGGAGCATTTCCGATCGACGGGTTTCTGCCGGATGCGTGGGCGGCTGCCGCCCGGATTTTCGCGTCCGGCCTCCTCCTGCTGGCGAAGGCGGCCGCGGCAATCCCGGGCACCGATCATGCGGTGGCTGCCCCCGGGTTCTGGACGCGCATTCTCCTTCCTGTCGTGGGGCTGCTTGTCGCCCGCCGAAGGCTGCCCACCCGGCGCGAGCGACACGCGCTGGCCGCTCTGTGCTTACTGGCGGCCACGGATCTCGTCCCGCGCGACCGCCTGACGATTCTGGATGTCGGACAAGGCGATTCGATCCTCGTCGAGGAAGGGGCTCAGAGCGCGTGGATCGACGGGGGGCCTCCCGGGTTTCGTGGGCAGGCCGGACGGGGGCTGCCCGCGCTGCTTCGACGAAAGCGAGCCGGGGCCCGTGCGATGGTCGCCACGCACGCGCACGCCGACCATGTGGGAGGGCTGGTGGAATCTCTGACTGCGGGCCATGCGCCTCGTGTCCTCCTCTGGCCCGGCTCCGACGGAGCCCCCCCGCGCATGCTGTCCCTGCTTCTCTCTGCTGCGGAGGAACGCGGCACGAGAGTTCTCACGGTGACTCCCGGCAAACCCCGCGACCCGCTGAAGACTCTGCGAGTCCTGGCCACGCGGGTTCTTCCGTCGTCTGCGTCCCCGGAGAATGACCGCTCCCTCGTAGCCCGCTGGGAGGCGGGAGCGGCCAGCGCATTCCTGACGGGAGACCGGGAAACGACGGGGGAGGAGGTGCTCGTCTCGGAGGCGCCCCAGGCCCCTGTCATCATCCTGAAGGCAGGCCACCATGGCGGACGCACCTCGACCGGGGAGGGTCTCCTCCAGCAGGTGGACCCGCGAATCGTGGTGGCCTCCTGCGGACGGGGGAATCCTCACGGGCACCCTCATGAAGAGGTGCGCCAGCGGCTCCGCAATCGCGGGATTCCCCTTCTGACCACGGAAGCGCACGGCTCTGTCATGATCACCGCGACGCGTGTGGGCTTCCGCCTCCGCTGGTGGCGGGGATTTCCGCGCAATGCGCGGCTCCGCACGCACAATACCGCTGGCGTGATCCGAAGCGAAGAGACTACACTTCCGCACCATCGGACACAGGAGTGAACACCGTGCGCGTCGCCGTATTCGCATCCGGGCGGGGCAGCAACTTTCGAGCGATTCTCCACGCCGCACAGGCCCCCGAGCATCCGGCGAGGGTAGTGCTGTGCGTGACGGATCGCCCGGGAGCGGAAGCCACGCACCTTGCCGCCGAGGCCGGGATTGCAGTGGAGGAAGTCCTCCCCGGCACGCGGCGCGGTGCCTGGGATCCGGAAGTAGTGCGGAGATTCCGGGAGGTTCTTCTGGAACACGAGATTGAAGCCGTCTGTCTGGCGGGTTTCATGCGCCTGGTGCCGCCAGAGATCGTTCGTCAATACCCGGGGAGGATGCTGAACATCCACCCGTCGCTGCTCCCCTCATTTCCGGGACTGCGTGCGCAGCGACAGGCGCTGCGTGCCGGCGCTCGCGTGACGGGCTGTACCGTGCATTTCGTGGATGACGGACTGGACACCGGACCGATCCTTCTGCAGAGGGCGGTTCCCGTGGAGACGGATGATACGGAGGAGACACTCTCCGCGAGAATCCTCCGGGAGGAACATCGGATATACCCGCACGCGCTGGCACTCCTTGCATCCGGTCGCGTGGAAGTGGAACACGGACGGGTCCGATGGCTGGACCCCACACCATCCGGAAGAGAGAGATGACCGAAGCTTATACCCCCACCGTGGACCTTCCGACGCCGCTGCATCAGGGCAAGGTACGGGATGTCTACGATCTCGACGACCGCCTGCTTCTTGTCGCGACAGACCGCGTGTCCGCCTTTGACTGCATCCTTCCGGACGAGATCCCCGACAAGGGCCGCATTCTCACCGGGATCTCGGACTTCTGGTTCCGCCGGACGGAGTCCCTTCTTCCCAATCATCTCGTGTCGACCAATCTGGAGGACCTCCCGGAACCCTTCCGGTCGGAACCCTGGCTGCGGGGGCGCTCCATGCTCGTGCGCCGCGCGAAGAGAATCGATGTGGAGTGCATTGTGCGCGGATTCGTCGCCGGAGGAGGATGGGCGGAGTATGAGCGCACGGGGCGCATTCAGGAGCATGTCCTTCCCGCGAACCTGTCCCGGGGATCGCGCCTGGAAGAGCCGCTTTTCACGCCGTCCACGAAAGCGGATGAGGGGCACGACCGCCCGATCCCGTTCGATGAAATGGTCAACATGGTCGGCGGAGATCTCGCGGAACGCCTGCGGGAGCTCTCACTTCTGGTGTATGGCGCGGGATGCGTCATGGCCGAGGAGCGTGGTTTCCTTCTGGCCGACACGAAGTTCGAGTTTGGGCTTGTGGATGACCAGCTCATCTTGATCGACGAAGTGCTCACCCCGGATTCTTCGCGTTACTGGCGCAAGGATGACTACACGCCGGGGCAGCCGCCCGAGAGCTGGGACAAGCAGATTATTCGGGATCATCTGGAAGAGCTGGACTGGGACAAGATGCCGCCGGCGCCGGCGCTTCCGTCCGCTGTGATTCACCGCGCCCGGGAAAGGTACATGGATGTCTACCGCGCACTCATCGGCCGCGATCTCGAGCGCTGACCCGGGTTCTGCAGACACGAAGGTCTGCGCCGCCCTCCTCTCCGCCTGGGACAAGACGGGAGTCGTGGAACTGGCCCGGGTTCTTGCGAAGGGCGGAACCCTTCTCCTGGCATCGGGGGGCACGGCGGACGCGCTCCGGGAGGCCGGTCTTCCCGTCACTTCAATCGAACAGTACACGGGCATGGCTCCGGCTTTCGGCGGGCGTGTCAAGACGCTCCATCCTCGCGTCCATGCGGGCATCCTCGCGCGGAGGGATGTGCCCGAGGATATGGCGGACCTTCACAAGTCCGGCGGGCAGCCCATCGACCTGGTATGTGTGAACCTGTATCCGTTCGAGCAGGCGGTCCGAGAGGGGCGGTCTCCCGAAGAGCGCACGGAGATGATCGACATCGGCGGGCCCACGCTTCTCCGCGCGGCCGCAAAGAACTGGCGCTCCGTGGCTGCGGTCTCCGACCCGGCGGACATTCCTTCATTGATCACAGAACTGGAAGAGTCCGGTGGAGGGTTGTCAGCGCGGACGCGAAGACAGCTGGCGGCGCGCGTGTTTGAGACGACAGCCCGGTACGAGACGGCCATTCGAGACGACTTTCTCGACACGGACTCGCCACCGGAGTGCTGCCGCCCGGACGGGATGGAGCAGCACCTGCACGCAGCCGGGGACCTTCGGTATGGTGAGAACCCGCACCAGTCCGCCGCGCTCTATTCGACGGCCGATCCGGTCTCGGGCGAAGACCTCCCGGGTGGCTGGCGAAAGCTCGCCGGGAAGTCTCTCTCCTACAACAACTGGGTGGATCTGACCGCCGCAGCCGAGGTCGCGGCCTCGCTTCCCGGCAATGCCGCCGTCGTCGTGAAGCATACGAATCCCTGCGGCGCGGCTGTGGCTGACTCCCAGACGGAAGCCTGGGAACGCGCACTTGCGGGCGACCCGGTTTCGGCATTTGGGGGGATCGCCGCATTCAACCAGCCCGTAACCGGCAAGGCCGCCGCGAAACTCACCGAGCTCTTCCTGGAGGTCGTCACGGCTCCCGGTTTCTCCGAGGAGGCGGTCGCCGAACTTTCCCGAAAGAAGCGACTTCGCCTGGTGGAGTACGACCGAGCCGATCTTCTGCGCGACCGCCGGGACTTTCGCACGCTGCCAGGCGGCGTGTGCGTGGCGCAGGACGCCGGTGGCGAAGACCCGGGGCCAGCCTCGTGGGAGCCCGCTTCTGTGCGAAAGCCCACCGCGGAGGAACTGGCGGATCTGGACATCGCCTGGCGCCTGGTCAGCGCGGTGAAGTCCAACGCCATCGTGCTCGTTCGCGGCGGCCAGCTTCTCGGGGCGGGAGCCGGGCAGATGAGCCGAGTGGACTCCGTCCGCCTGGCCATCGAGAAGGCCCGCTCACATGGACACGAACCGCATGGCGCGGTGCTGGCTTCGGATGCGTTCTTTCCTTTTGCCGATGGTCCCACGCTGGCCCTGGAGGCCGGGGTGGCCGCGCTGGTTCAGCCGGGAGGATCCCGCCGCGACGGAGATACCGTGGCTGTGGTGGATGACGCCGGGGCCGCCATGCTCTTCACCGGACGCCGGGTTTTTCGACACTAGACGGAGGTTGCATTGACCAGCACGACGGAGAAGGCCGTACTTCGCGAGTGGATCGCCATTCTTGACTTCGGTTCTCAGTACACGCGTCTCATCGCCCGCAGGATTCGCGAGGCCTCGGTATTCTGCGAGGTACTGTCTCCCCGCTCTGCAGCAACCAGGCTGGGAGATCCCGGACTTCGGGGTGTCGTGCTTTCCGGAGGGCCACGGTCCATCGATGACGAGGGTGCGCCCGGGCTGCCTCCCGAAGTGCTGAACTGCGGCGTGCCTGTGCTGGGGATTTGCTACGGGATGCAGCTTCTGGCGCGGGAGTTGGGTGGTACCGTGACGCGCCATCGCGGGCAGCGCGAGTATGGTCTGGCACGGCTGAAGGTGGAGGCCGGCGGGTTGTTTGATGAACTGGCTGGCGAGATCGATGTGTGGATGAGTCACGGAGACCTGGTGGAAGTGCCGCCACCGGGAGCCACCGTCACCGGACGCAGTGCGGGCACTCCCTGCGCCGCCTTTCATCATCCCGAACGCCGCATTTACGCGCTCCAGTTTCACCCCGAGGTCTCTCATACACCGCAGGGTCCGCGCATTCTTGACAGCTTCCTGGATGATGTCTGCGACTGCTCCAGAGACTGGAAGATGGGATTCTTCGCCGAGGAGTCCATTCGCCAGATCGAGGAGACGGTGGGCGACCGCTCTGTCCTTTGTGCGGTCAGTGGGGGAGTGGACAGTTCCGTCGCGACCGCTCTTGTCGCGAAAGCCGTGGGAAGCCGACTCCATCCCGTGTTCGTCGATCACGGTCTCCATCGGAATCTGAAAGAGGTTCACGGCGTGCTCGATGTGCTGGAGGAGGCGGCCGGGGTGGTCATCCAGAGGGTCGATGCCGCTTCGGTCTTCCTCGACGCGCTGGACGGAGTGACCGATCCCGAGCGGAAACGCCGCATCATCGGCGAGACCTTCATCCGTGTATTCGAGAAGGAGGCGCGTTCCATCGGGGATGTCTCGCTTCTCGTTCAGGGTACACTCTATCCGGATGTGATCGAGTCCGCGGGGTCGGAGACGGCCGCGCGCATCAAGACCCACCACAATGTCGGGGGCCTTCCCGAGAACATGGACCTGGATCTTCTGGAGCCGTTGCGCGAACTCTTCAAGGATGAAGTACGCCTTCTGGGTCAGGAACTCGGCCTTCCGCGGAGTCTGGTCCAGCGACAGCCATTCCCCGGGCCGGGGCTGGCCGTCCGCACGCTCGGTGCCATCACGGCGGATCGCCTCACGATCCTCCGCGGTGCGGACGATATCTTTCGAACGCTCCTGCGGGAGTCCGGATTGCACGACGAGACTTGGCAGTCTTTTGCGGTCATCCTCCCGGTGAGAAGCGTGGGAGTCATGGGAGATGCGCGCACCTACGAAGAGGTGATCGCACTGCGTGCGGTCACATCAGTTGACGGCATGACCGCAGACTGGGCGAGACTCCCGCATGACTTCCTTGCAGAGTGTTCTCGGCGGATCATCAACGAGGTTCCCGGTGTGAATCGTGTGACTTATGACATCACTTCCAAGCCTCCCGGGACGATCGAGTGGGAGTGAGGCCACCCGGCTCTTTTCCGAGTAGTCCACTCATACTGCTGAAGCGGATCGCCTCCCGCGCCGATCCTCTCCTTATGAAAGCCTGCCTTCTTGCGTGGCTGGTTCTGCTTCCTGCGGGGGGTGGGGATGCGCACGCCGCGATGCCTGCCGAACCGGATCCCGTCACTCCCGAGAGGATCGAGCGGCTTCTTGCGTTCGGACTGGCGACCGAAGCGGAGGCACTGCTCCGGCAGTCAGGGCCCACCGAAGCGTGGGCTCGGGGGCGCTTCCTGGAAATCCTGCTCTGCCGGGGGGGCGCCACGGAGGCCTTGGAGTGGCTGGAGGGATGGGGAGGGGCCACAGCACTCCCCGAAGGCGCACTCTTCACGCGTGGAATGCTCTGGGAGCGCGTCCGGGACTGGGACGCGGCGGAAGAGGGTCACGCCCTTTCCGCCTCCCGGGAACCTCTTCTGTCCGACTACGCATCTTACCGTGCCGGATTGTGTGCGGAGAACGACGGTCGGCTGCACGATGCCTCGTCGCACTACCGGCGCGCTGCACAGTCGGCGCGCAATGGGAACCTCAAGGCGGAATGCTGGTGGAAGGTGGCGACCATCGCCGCGCACAGGGATCGACCCGCGGAAGCTCTGGACGCATTGGAGCGGATTCCTCGACGATCGGTCATCGGTAGATCGCGTCTTCTGGAGCTGGAGTCGGACTGTCACCGCGCGATGGGCGATCGCGCACGGGAAGCCCGCGCTCTTCGAGCCCTGATCGACAGTCGAGTAGGGGAACACGAGGCCGTGTTGGCGGCCATTCACCGGCTGCCCCGCCTGGAAGAACTGTCGGCTGCGGATCGCGTTCTCCTGGCCGAATCCGCGCTGCGAGCAAAGACCCCGGCCGATGCCGAGCGGCAGGCTCGCCGTGCTCTTCGGGAGCTTCGCCGCAATCCGGATGCCGTAGTGGAAGGCCGCGCGCGATTGCTGGTCGGGCAGTCTCTCGCGGCCCGCAAACGCTATACCGCCGCTCGAAGAGAACTGAAGCACCTCCCGCCCGGGGCGTTGGCGGACGACAGAGCGCAAGCCGCGGTAGAGCAAGCCCGGTGCTTGTGGCGACTGGGTCGAATCGACGAAGCGCTTCGGGAGTACGATCGCGTGGCCTCCGGAAGCGGACCGGTCGAGATCCGCGCGACGGCCGCCTGGGAAGCGGCCCGCGAGGCTCGCGACCATGCACGCTGGACGAATGCCGCACAGCGGTTCGCGCAGTTCCATGAAGAGTTCCCGCGCCATGAGTATGCGGACGATGCACTCTGGCACCGGGGCCGGGTCCTCTACGAAGGCGGCCGCCGGGAAGAGGCTCTGGCCCCCTGGGCTGAGCTGGTTACTACGCACGCGGGCTCTCCCTATCTGGAGGAGGCCATCTACTGGCAGGCCCGCATCCACCGGGAGGCCGGCCGCGACTCCACTGCGTGCGAGACCCTTCGGGGTCTCGTCTCGCGAAGCCCGGACAGCTATTGGAGTCTCCGTACACGAGAATCCGGGCCGGGGGAGGAGTGCGGGCCGCTGATCGCTTCTCACAGTCCGCGAAGCCCCCGAGAGTGGGTCCGAATCAGGCTCGGAGAGGACTCGCCGGAATCGTGGGACCGTGCCGCCGAGGCGGTACGCAAGAGCGAATCCTTTCGACGCGCGCGCGCCCTGGCGGCGCGTGGACTTCCCGGAGAAGCGGAGCAGGAGCTGGAGCAGATTCGCGCCACCTATTCCCGGAGCCCGGAGGGACTTCTTGCCTTCGCGGAAGCGGCTCAGTCGATCGGAGTGTCGAGGCCCGCCATTCGAGCGGCCGCAGATCTCAAGGCGCTTGTCGGCACTTCGCTTTTCGAAGGTGACTTCCCCACCGGGCTGCTTCGCCTGCTCTACCCGATCGACCATCTGGATTCTGTGCTACGGTGGGCGCACGAGTATGATCTGGATCCACTGTTTCTCTACGCGGTCATGCGGGAGGAGAGCCGCTTCGATTCCGATGCGGTGTCCTGGGCGGGGGCGCGAGGCCTCCTGCAGATTATGCCCTCGACCGGAAGAGATCTCGCGCGTCGTGTGGGCGTTCGCAACTTCGACCGCACGGATCTCTTCCGACCCGATTTGAACATTCGCCTGGGGGCCTTCTATCTTCGCTCACTTCTCGACCAGCTGGATCAGGAGTCCGCGCTTGCGCTCTCCGCGTACAATGCGGGAAAGCGGAACGCGGTCCGATGGCGGGATCGAGTGGCCGGAGAGTTCGATGTGGATCGTTATGTTGTGGCCATCACCTATCGGGAGACCTTTCGCTATGTGCAGAAAGTGGCTCGCTCGTGGGAGGTCTACCGCGCCGCATACGGTCCGCAGGGCTCCAGTCTGGATGCGATTTCGGACGGTCGCTAGCGTCCTCCTTCTGTCGCTGCTTCCGGCTTCGGGGGAGGGCATCGCCCGTGCGGAATCCCCGTCGCCCACGACGCTCGTTCCTCCTCCGCGGGCGCACACCTTCGGCATTCGCCGGGTCACCTCTCGCGAGCTGGCGCTCCTCCTTCCCGGGAGGCGATTGAAAGCCCCGGCGGGGATCGGCGTGGCGCTGCTTCATGAACTCGATGATCCCGCGACATCGCGTGATGATGACGAAGTCACACTGGTCGCCGTCGATCAGGACAGTGGGATGCTCTGCACCAACTTCAGCCTGATGCGTGCCGGTTGCTGGACCGGATCGGACTGGAGCGAGGGGCGTCTTCTCCGCCCGGAAGATGTCGCGATCGACCGCGACGGGAATGTGGCCATCGCCGATACCGGGAACGGCCGCGTTGTGCTCCTGAAGCACGAGGCGGGGGAACTTCTTCCGATCGCGGCCTTTGGCGGCTATCTCGAACCCACCGGGATTGCGGCCTGTGGAAGAGGGGACTTTCTCGTATGCGACCGCAGTCGCGGCGTGGTGTCACGATTGCACGGGCAATCGGGCGTGCGGGTGCCATTCGGCATGGAGGTTTCGTTCGACCGACCGATCGATGTGGCGACCATCCCCGACGACGGTCGCCTCCTCCGGGGCAGGAAGCGCGTCGTGGCAGTGGTGGACCGGGATGGCGAACGGTTGCGCATCTTCGGGGTGTCCGGCGAACTCCATGCCACCTTCGCCGCGAGACAACTGGACCTTCCCGGCGCCAGGTTTCGCTCGATCGATCTGGACTATCTCGGGAACATCTACGCCACGGACCCACAAGGCCACCGCATCCACAAGTTCCGCCACGATCTTCTTCCGCTCCACAGCTTTGGCAGCCGCGGAACGGAACCCGGCGAGTTCCTGTCCCCGTGGGGAATCGCGATCCACCGACCGCTGGGGCAGGTGTTTTTGACCGAAGAGGGGGGAGGGCGCTATGAATGGGTGGGGACGGACATTCTGGACTTTCAGGCGTCCACCGCGGACGGCTCGACAGCCTTTTCGTTCCTGCTCACGGAGGATTCGACCGTCACCTTCCGGGTGCTGAATGTGTCGGGCAAGGAGGTGGCCGTTCTCATCTCCGACACGCGACACGCTGCCGGACCGCAGTTCGGAACCTGGGACGGGACCGACTCTTCAGGGGCGCGGGTGCCCGTGGGCGTGTACATTGCGGAGATCAGGGCCCGGGCCACCTATGCGTCCCGTTCGACTTTCGAAAAGCGCACGATCGAGACCTTCGTTCGATGAGGAGAGTTCCGGTGATCCAACACGGGAAGGAACTGGAGGAAGAACTCACCGAGGCCGCGCGGCGCGTGGCGGGGGAAGCACCGCGAAAGGCCATCCACCTGGCTTCCATTGTCATCCCTCTCGGCATACTCCATGCCCCGTTGGGCGTCACGCGGCGCGTCCTTGTGCTCGTGGGGGTGGGGTTTCTGATCTTCGATCTCATGAGGATTCACCACCCGAAGCTGCGGACCTATTTCGGCGTGTTCTTCGGGAGCATCATTCGCCTTCATGAGACCCGTGGTGTGATGGGTTCGACTTACCTCTTGATCAGCGCACTGTTGGTCACTTGGCTCTTTGATGTTCACACGGCCGCCGCGGCATTGATCTATCTCATCGTGGGAGACACCTTTGCGGCCATGATCGGGAAGGCGTGGGGGCGGACCAAGCTCTTTGGAAAGTCACTGGAGGGATTTGCCGGAGGCTTCCTGGTGTCCTTCGCCGCAGTGGCGTTTCTGGTGCCGGAGATTCCGCTCGAGGTGCTGCTGGCGGGGGCATTGGCGGCGTCGGTGGTGGAGATACTGCCCCTGCCGGTGGATGACAACTTCCGAATCCCCCTGGTCGCCGGGGTAGTGATACAGTCTCTGATGTAGGCGGAGCGCGGTCACTGGAGAGGAGTCCACTGTGAGACGCCCAGTTCTCAGAGTCCGCATCGGCGAGCCGAGCGGTGAGTTCCAACTGCATCGTGAGGATGAGCGCACCCCGGGATCGCTGGGCATCTTGATCGCGTCGCCTTCCGGGCTGGCAACGGATGTATCGAAGGTGCTCCGCACGCTTCACGACCCCCATGGACCGCTGGAACTGGATCGCCGAATGGCCACGGCCGCCGGGAGAGCCGGGATGGCCACCGCGTTCCTGGCTGGACAGGGGAACCGCGTCTGGGCCTATCCGGCTCCCGCGTTTCGAATGGTCCTGAAAGGGGCGGGACAGGAGGTCCCGCTCGACGACCCCCAGGTACTGAGTCTCAAGCCTGACGAAGAACTTGAGCTTCGCGTGGCGCGTGGCGGAAAGGTCCTGGGTGCTGTCCGCTCAGAACCGATCGCCGCCTCCCCCCTGGACGCATCTGGGCCACCCCGACGGCGGGCCGCACTCCTGGCCGGTGCTTCCGGGCGCGTGTCCCGCCGTTTTGCCGGAATCATCGGGGGCGTCGCAGGCCTCGCGCTTCTCGTGGGTGCGTTCCTGGCTGTCTGGCCGCGGATCGAGCCGGCCTTCCTGACACCGAACGCCGAGGAGCTTGAGAATCGAGTGCTTGGGTTTGTTGCGGGATCCGTCTCCTCTCCGGCGAACGGCCTGCCGGAGGCGGAGGACGATGCGCGGCAAGCGCCTTCCTCACAGGAGGAGGCGGCGGCGATCGTACCGCCGAACCCGCCTGCTGCCGTCCCGCCAGGACCGGAAGAAGCCGCGGATCCCGGAGCCGGCGAATGGGTCTTCCGGACGAGGGGTGCCATCAGTTCGTCTCCGTGTGTGTGGGATGGTGGCGTCCTCTTTGGATCGCGGGATTCCACACTGTATTACCTGGACGCCGCGACGGGTGCCCTTCGCTGGAAGCTGTCGGCAGGCTCGGGCATCGGGTCCTCGCCCCGGACCACCGATCAGGCCGATGGCCTGGTGCTCGTGGGCACCTATTCCGGCGAAGTCCTCGCGGTAGACCCGGTGCTCGGGGAGTTGCGCTGGAAGGCCCGCACCTCCGGGCGCATTGTCTCCAGTCCGTGTGTGGTGGAGGGTTCGGTGATCATCGGATCCTACGATCAGTCGGTATACTGCTTCGACCTGGCCGATGGGACGCGCCGCTGGAGAACCCGCACGCAAGGTCGAGTTCGCGCCACCCCTGAAGTATGCGGGAGCGGTCGAGTCGCGGTGGGATCCGCGGACGGAACGGTGTATTGCCTCCGCGAAACAGATGGGGCTGTCGTCTGGAAGAGGCCCACACCGGCGTCCGTTCTGGCCAGCCTCGCCTGGAATCCCGACAACAACGCGCTGGTGGTCTGCTCCAACGATGGAACCGTGGCGTGCCTCAACGCTGCCGACGGGAGTCCTCTCTGGGATCGTCGCCTCGAACCGGACCTCAACGCGCAACCTGTCTTCGCGGGAAGAACCGTTCTGGTCGGGACCGGCGAAGGACGCCTGCATGCTCTCGCGCTGGAGAACGGAGAATCCCTCTGGACCGCGGAGGGCCGCCGCGGATTCGATGCCCGCCCGCTTGTTGTCGGAGCGCACATCGTGGCGCCCACTTATGACGGAGCGGTGCATGTGTTGAATCTCGCGGATGGAAGTGCCGCCGCCGTCCATGAACTCCCCGGGGAGGTGTACAGCTCCCCGGCTGTCGACGGAGACAGGATCTTCGTCGGCACTCTCTCCGGCTCATTCCACGCGCTGGCGCTCCCTTGACACCACGGGAACCCCTTCGCTACCCTCGCTCGTCGCGGCGGCGAGGGCATTGTGACCACAGGTTGAATCACCCTTCACATGGAGAACTGGTGTCGTTCTCGGGAGTTCCGACATTTCCTTCCTGAATCGCATGATCGCTGCCGTCTTTGGGACCCAACAGGATCGCCAGCTGAAGCCCTATCAACCCAAGCTCCAGGCCGTTCTGGCCGCCGGTGAGCGTCTGGCTGGTCTGTCCGATGATGAGCTTCAGGCCGAAACTCCCGCGCTGCGTTCCCGTCTTCAGAATGGGGAGAGCGTGCAGGACATCCTCCCCGACGCATTTGCCGTGGTCAAGGAAGCCTGTTCCCGCCTGGTGGGGAAGTCGTGGGATGTGGCGGGCACTTCCGTGGAATGGAACATGATCCCCTACGATGTGCAGCTCGTCGGGGCCATGGTTCTCAACGACGGGCGAATCGCGGAGATGGCGACCGGGGAAGGGAAGACCCTTGTCGCCATCTTCCCGCTCTATCTGAACGCGCTGGAAGGCAAAGGCGCGCATCTCGTCACCGTCAACGACTACCTCGCCGTCCGGGACAGCCAGTGGATGGGCGGGGTGTTTCGCTTCCTCGGCCTCTCTGTCGGCGTCATCCAGCACGGCCAGAGCCCGGCGGAACGAAGGGGTGCCTATGAAGCGGATGTCACCTACGGCACGAACAACGAGTTTGGCTTCGACTATCTGCGCGACAACATGGCCGTCCGAGCGGAGGACCGCGTCCAGCGGGGCCACGCCTTCGCCATCGTGGATGAGGTGGATTCCGTACTGGTCGATGAAGCGCGAACGCCGCTGATCATCTCGGGTCTGGTGGAGGGCGACACTCATCGATTCGACGAGATGAAGGTCCTGGTGCGGAAGCTCTTCTCCAGCCAGCGTGCGCTCGTCTCCGAGTTGCTGGGGGATGCGGGGACGAATCTGGAGTCAGACGATGAAGACGCACGCTATGACGCGGGGCGAATGCTTCTCAAGGTCCGCCGGGGAGCGCCGCGCAATCGTCGATTCATGAAGCTCCTGGCGGAAACAGGAGTCAAGCGTCTGATCGACAGAGTTGAGACCGACTTCATGCGAGACAAGACGCTCCACGAACTGGACGAGGAACTCTTCTACACCATCGACGAGCGTCGTCACAACTGCGACCTGACCGACAAGGGCCGCCAGTTGATTTCCCCGAAGAGCCCGGAGACTTTTGTCCTTCCGGATCTTGCGGAACAGTTGAGCCTTCTGGACACGGATTCGGAGATGGACGCCGAGGCGATCCAGTCCAGAAGAGACGCCATCCATGCGGACTACGACGGCCGTGCCGAGAAGATCCAGAACCTGAGCCAGCTGCTTCGCGCCTACTCGCTTTACGAGAAGGATGTGAACTATGTCGTGCAGGACGGCAAGGTCGTCATCGTGGATGAGTTCACGGGCAGGATGATGCCGGGTCGCCGTTTCTCGGACGGATTGCATCAGGCTCTGGAGGCCAAGGAAGGCGTCCACATTGAGCGTGACAATCAGACGCTTGCCACGATTACGCTGCAGAACTACTTCCGCATGTACGATCGCCTCGCAGGAATGACCGGAACCGCAGAGACCGAAGAGTCGGAGTTCGTGGAGATCTACGATCTGGATGTCGTGGTGATCCCGACCAATCGCCCCATCGTAAGAGTGGATCACGAGGATCTGATCCTCCGCACCAAGCGAGAGAAGTTTGCCGCGATCGTGGACGAGATTGAGGAGTGTCACAAGGCGGGGCAGCCGGTGCTGGTCGGTACGGTTTCCGTCGAGACCTCGGAGCTGATCTCCCGCTTTCTCCGCCAGAAGCGCATCCCGCACGCTGTGCTGAATGCGAAGCACCACGAGAAGGAGGCGGAAATCGTGGCGAACGCCGGGCTCAACGGCGCGGTCACCATTGCCACGAACATGGCCGGGCGAGGGACGGACATCAAACTCGGGCAGGGCATCGCCGATCTCGGTGGTCTCCACATCATCGGCACGGAACGCCATGAAGCGCGGAGGATTGATCGGCAGCTTCGCGGGCGGGCTGGCCGTCAGGGAGACCCGGGGTCCTCTCGATTCCATCTTTCGCTGGAGGACGATCTCATGCGCCTCTTCAGCTCAGACCGTATCGCGGGGATCATGGACAAGCTCGGCCTCGAGGAAGGGGAAGTCATCGAGCACAAGTTCGTCACCCGCGCCATTGAGAAAGCGCAACGCCGGGTTGAGGAACAGAACTTCGGAACGCGAAAGCACCTCCTTGAATACGACAATGTGATGAACAAGCAGCGCGAAGTCATCTATGACCGTCGCGCCATGAGTCTGAGTGGTACGGATCTGGCGGAAGAGTGTCGCAACCTGGTCGCCGACATTGCGGCCGCCACCGTGGAAGACGCGACAGCCTCCTCCGGCCTGGAGTCCCACGAGGAGTGGGACTGGACGGGCCTCCGTCATCAGTTGGGCCACCGACTGGGGATCGACCTGGACTTCGCGAAGGCTCTTGAGGACGGCGCGGCCCCCGAGAGCTTGAAGGAGACCGCTGTAGAGAAGAGCCTGGCGTATTTCGCGGAACGCGAGAGCCGTTTCGGGCCGGAGCTGTTTCGGCAGTTTGAGCGGTATGTCACGCTTCGCACGCTCGACGATCACTGGAAGGACCATCTCTACTCTCTGGATCGACTCCGGGAAGGAATCGGACTGCGAGCGTACGGTCAGAAGGACCCCCTTCTGGAGTACAAGAAAGAGGCCTTCTCTCTCTTCGCGGACCTGATCGATCGCATCGACCTCTCGATTGCCGAGCGCATCATGCGCACGGAGATTCGTCTGGAAGAACCCCCTCCGCCACCAACGGGCGTCCTCCGCCATGAGGCGCCCGCTCGCGTGGGCGCGGGTGCGCCCGGACCGTCCAGGCAGCGCGCGCAGGCACCCCCTCCGCCGCCGACCGGCCATCGAGCGGCGACGGCGACCAAGGTCGGCCGGAACACCGCCTGCCCGTGTGGAAGCGGCAAGAAGTACAAGAAGTGCTGTGGGAGCGCGTGATCGTTCGGAGTCCGGGAGACCCCCTCGGGTAATCGTGATCGGGGGAGGCCTGGCGGGTTCCGAGGCGGCGCTCACCGTCGCTCGCCGTGGGCACCGGGTGGAGTTGCGGGAAATGCGCCCCCTCCGCGCAACCGAAGTTCATACGACCGGCCTGTTTGCGGAAGTCGTCTGCTCCAACTCCTTCAAGTCGGCGTTGCTGACGCGTCCCAGTGGGATTCTCAAGGAAGAGATGCGCAGGCTGAACTCCGCCTTGCTTCCGTGCGCCGAGGAGTCCCGGGTCGAGGCCGGAACAGCGCTCGCCGTGGATCGGACCGCGTTTGCGGAGACGGTCACCCGGGCCGTGGAGGGCGAGGCCCGCATTCGTACAGTCAGAGAAGAAGTCGTGGAGCTGCCGGAGGCCGAAGCCGTCATCGTGGCGACCGGGCCGCTGACGACCGGGCCCTTCGCGGACGCGGTCATGCGCCTCGCGGGATCCGATCACCTGCACTTTCACGATGCCACCGCTCCCATCGTGCAGGCCTCTTCGCTGGATCAGAGCAGGGTTTTCCAGGCCAACCGCCGGGATCAGGGTTCCGGACACTATCTCAACTGCCCCTTCACCCGCGAAGAGTACGAGGCCTTTGTCGAAGCGCTGCTGGCGGCGGACGCGGTGCCGCTTCACGATTTTGAGTCTTCCGGTTTCTTTGAGAACTGCATGCCGGTGGATGACCTCGCCCGCCGCGGACTCGCCACGCTGCGGTTCGGCCCGATGCGGGCAGTGGGACTGACCGATCCGAGTACGGGAAGGTGGCCGTACGCCGTGGTCCAGCTTCGTCCGGAGAATCGCGAGGGAACCGCCTACAACCTGGTCGGCTTCCAGAATCGCATGCGCCATGGAGATCAGCGGCGCATCCTTCGGATGATCCCCGGACTGGAGCATGCCGAGTTCCTGCGATTGGGAAGAGTTCACCGAAACACCTACCTGGACTCCCCACGGATTCTGGACAACCGCCTTCGCTTCCGATCCAATCCGTCCGTATTCCTCGCGGGGCAACTCACCGGTCTGGAAGGTTATGTGGAAGCGATCGCGACGGGGCTTCTCGCGGGGATGTTCGCCGCTGACGCCCTGACCGGTTTCATGCGCGAACCCCTTCCGGCGGAGACCGCGCTGGGGTCCATTCTCCGATTCGCCACCTCCTATGACGGTCCGGCCTATCGGCCCACCAATGCGAATCTGGGGCTCTTCCCCCCGCTGGAAGATTCTACGGTGCGCAGGCGCGATCGAGGCGCCAAAGTGGGGGAGAGAGCGCTCGCCTCACTGGACGCCTGGCTGGACAGATGCGACAAGGTCGCTCCACACTCCTGCCGGACACGCGCGGAGGGAATGTGATGTCTGAAGAGAAGCCGCCCCTTCTTCCTGAAACGATGGCGCTCCTCCAGTCTTTTGAGCGTTACCTGCGCTACGACCGCGGACTGGCACCCGGCACCGTCCGGCTGTACTTGCGCGATGCGGAACGATTCCTTCGATTCGTCCGGTCCGCATCGGGCACCGACGCTCTCCCGGACACTGTTCCCCCGACTCTTGTCTCGGCTCATCTCGCGCGCCTGCGGGATGCGGGCGTGGGTCGAAGAACGCTCGCGCGCGTGGCAGCCGGGCTTCGGCGCTTCTTTCACTTTGCACGCCTGCAGGGGACGATTACCACGGAACCGGATCTCGATGTGCGCGAGAAAGCACGCCGTCGAAGATTGCCCCGGGCCATCCCGGAAGCGGAACTCGAGGAACTCCTCGACGACCAGCGTGCCGTTCCGATCCCTCCCCGCGATCGCGCACTCCTGGAGACCCTCTACGGCAGCGGCCTGCGTGTGGCGGAAGCGGCTGCGCTGAGCGTGGGCGACATCGATACGCATTCGCGCACGCTGTGTGTGACCGGCAAAGGCGATGTGGAGCGGATCGTTCCGTTGACCGCAGCTTCGCTGGACGCCTTGATCGTCTGGCTCCGGACACGCGGCATCCGAACCGGACTCAGTCAGCATGCGACGCGCGCTGTGTTTACCAATGGGAAGGGTGGGCGGTTGACAGTGAGATCGCTGCACCGCATCGTTCGCCGGTATGTTCCTTCGCGCGGAGAGCGTGGCACCGCTTCTCCGCACGCACTGCGGCACAGCTTTGCCACGCACCTTCTCGACCACGGTGCGGATCTGCGCACGGTGCAGGAACTACTGGGACACGCTCGGCTCTCGACGACGGCGGTCTATACCCATGTGACTCGCCGCCGCCTTCAGGAGGCGTACGACGGCGCTCACCCGCGCGCCGGAGAACCGGATGAGGAGGAAGCATGATGACCGAGGCGTATCACGGCACGACGATACTCGGCGTCCGAACCAAGAGCGGAGTGGCGCTGGCCGGAGATGGTCAGGTGACTCTCGGACATACTGTCGTCAAGCGTGGCGCCGTCAAGGTCCGACGCCTGGAGGACTGGGATGTCCTGTGCGGTTTTTCTGGAAGCGCTGCGGATGCCTTCGCCCTCTTCTCCAAGTTCGAGAAGCGTCTCTCCGAGTTCAATGGGCGCGTGCACCGCGCCGCGGTAGAACTTGCGCAGGAGTGGCGCAGCGATCGCATACTCCGAAAGCTGGAGGCACTTCTGGCGGTCATGGACCGGGAGCACTCACTGATTCTCTCCGGCAGTGGAGATGTGATCGAGCCGGATGACGGGCTGGTGGCGGTTGGTTCCGGTGGTTCCTATGCGCTGGCCGCCGCACGAGCCTATTGCGACGCGGGAAAGACCGACGCGGCCGATATCGCCCGCGATTCGCTCCACATTGCGGCGGGAATCTGTATCTACACAAACGATCAGATCGAGGTGGTGGAACTGTGACCGAACCGCCCGGGATCGCGCCTTCCCTGAGTCCCCCCGCCCTCACACCCGCGGAAACGGTCGCGGAACTGGATCGTTTCATCGTCGGGCAGGCGGCCGCCAAACGCGCGGTCGCCATTGCGCTGCGGAATCGATGGCGGCGTCAGCAGGTCGAAGAGCCCATGCGTGCGGAGATCATGCCGTCAAACATCATCCTGATCGGACCCACGGGTGTGGGGAAGACGGAGATCGCGCGGCGGCTGGCGAGACTGGCTGCCGCGCCTTTCGTGAAGGTGGAGGCTTCCAAGTTCACGGAAGTCGGCTATGTCGGGCGTGATGTGGAATCCATGATTCGAGACCTGATGGAACTCTCCATCGATCTGGTGCGCACGGAGGCCCGGGCCGTTCATGAGTCCCGCGCACTGGATCTTGCCACCGAGAAGCTCCTGGACATTCTCTATCCGCCTCCTCCACCCCACGCGCCCTCGACGGGAGCGGAGGCCCCGGATGGGGCGGCGCACTCCGCGGAAGCGTCCCGGCGAGAGGCGGCACGAGACAAGCTGCGTGTTCGCCTCCGTGAAGGGGATCTTGACGATCGCGAAGTCGAGATTGAGGTCGCCTCTGGACGCCCCGGCACGATGGATCTCTTCACGCAGCAGGGAGTGGAGCAGATCGGGATCGACCTCCAGGAGATGATGGGGGGGAGCCGCGCACCCCGTCGGCGGAAGGTGACGGTAGCGGAAGCTCGCCGACTTCTTCAGGAGGAGGAACTGGACGGCCTCCTGGATCAGGAGCGAATCGTGACCGAGGCTCGGGAGCGCGCCGAGTCCTCCGGCATTGTCTTCATTGACGAGATCGACAAGATCGTCGGTGGACAGGGGAAAGAGGGGCCGGATGTCTCTCGCTCCGGAGTCCAGCGCGATCTCCTCCCGATCGTCGAGGGAAGCACTGTCCGGACCAAGCACGGCGTCGTGCGCACGGACCATGTGCTGTTCATCGCCGCCGGGGCGTTTCACGGAACCAGCCCGGCCGACCTGATTCCCGAACTCCAGGGGCGCTTTCCCATCCGTGTGGAGCTGACTTCACTGAACGCAGAGGACTTCGTGCGCATTCTCGTGGAACCGGAGAGCGCGTTGGTGAAGCAGTATCATTCTCTTCTTGAGACGGAAGGAGTGGAGCTGGACTTCACCGACGAAGCCATCCGCGAGATTGCGCATCTGGCCTGCCGGGTCAACGAGTCGTCGGAGAACATCGGCGCCCGCAGGCTGCAGACGGTTCTCGCAACGCTCCTGGAGTCGTTCCTCTTCGAAATCCCCGACCGCTTCTCGGGGAAGGGCATTCGGGTGGATGTGGAGATGGTCCGCCACCGTCTCGCGGAGGCCGTGGAAGATGAGAACGTGCGCAAGTACATCCTATGATGACACGCATCGATGTCGTTTGCGCTTCAGCCTGGAGGACCGGTGCTCTCGCGCTGACCCTGGCTGTGGCCCTCCTCGGGTGCGCGAAGGTGGCTCCGCCCTCCGGAGGTCCGGCGGATCGAGACCCGCCTGCCGTGTCTTCGATGATTCCCGCGCCGGACTCGTCCTCCGTGGACATGGAGTCTCCGCTGGTGTTGAACTTTTCTGAACGCACGAACCACCGAAGCGTCCTGAATGCCCTGACCATCTACCCGCCGGTGGAGTTCGAAGAGTCCGCGTGGACGGACACTTCACTCGTGCTGTTGCCACTGAAGGGCTGGCGATCGGACCGGCCTACCGTCGTCGTGCTTGCGGGCACCGCACGCGACACGCGCGGCAATCGCATGGGAACGCCCTTCGTCTCCCGGTTCACCTGCCAGGAGACCGCCGACTCGGCTTCGGTCACCGGAGTCGTATGGGTTGGCCGGGAGGATTCCGCCGACAGTCAACTCACGCTCGCGGCCTTCCCTCCACCGGATCGGCTTGCTGTCCGCACAGTGGAGGACGATGCAAACGAATCCGACGATTCCCCCGCAGACAGCACAGGTCCGGTACCGCCGGATCCTCTGACGACATTCCCGGTCGCGGTGACTCTGGCCACCGCCGGGGAGGAGTTCCGACTCACCGGACTCAACCCAGGCGTTGCGTACCGGATCGTCGCGACGCTGGATCGAGACGGGAATGGTCGACCCGATTCTCGTGAGAGCTGGGCGGAAATGGCGCTTCTCTTCGCCGAAGGGGAGAGCGCGCGCGCATTGGACGACTTCCTCGTGGGGTCGCTCGATTCGCTGGGTACGGTGGCCGGAAAGGTCTCCGTGGACTCAGGCGAAGTGGCCGTGGTTCGCCTCCTGCCGCCTGCGCCGGAGGCCGATTCCCTTCTCGTGGAACCGAGCGTGGTGGGTGTGTTCCCGAACGGCGGGTCATTCTCCGTGGAAGCTCCCACCGGACATGAGTATCGCGTCGAGGCCTTTGTCGATTCCGACGGAGACACGCTCCGAAGCGACACGGAGCGCGGTGAGATCGCGGATAAGTCCGCCTCCCTTCGCTTCGCGAGTCGGGCGAAGGGGTTCGTGTTTCACTTTGCGACGCAGGCTCCGGAAGATGCTCTCTGGGAAGAGGGAGACGGCCCCCGGGTCGCTCGTGAATCCGACGAAGAGCAGGAGACGCTGGGCACCGATGCGCCGGGAGAGTCGCCTGCCGGGAACCCGCTCGAACCGACCGAAGCCCCTGCGGAATCTCCTCTGCCCCCCTCGCCACCCGATGAAAGCGAGGAAGAGGGGGAATGACTATCCGCTTCACCAAGATGGTCGCCGCGGGGAACGACATGATTCTGGTGGATCACCGCAATCAGGCACTGGCGGGCCGCGAGTCCGAGGCTGCCCGGTCCGCGTGCGCGCGCCATGACGGGATCGGAGCGGACGGACTGATTCTGCTCGAGCAGGATCCGGAGGTCGACTTCCGCGTCCGCTTCTTCAACCCGGACGGAACCGAGTACCGCCTCTGTGGAAACGGAGCCCGCTGCATCCCGTATTTCGCGGAATCCGTGGGACTGGGACCGGGGCCGTTTCGGTTCCGTACGGGGTCGGGGTTGCACACGGCGCGCACGGTGGAAGCGGGAGTGGCGGCGGTCACCGTGCCGGGGATCCGGGAACTTCGAACGGACATCCCCGTCCAGCTGGACGGGCACGCCTGCCGCGTGGACTGGGGAGACATTGGCGTTCCCCATGCCGTGCTCTGGATGGACCGGCCGGTCGTCGAGGTGCCTCTCTTGCTCTGGGGACCCCAGCTCCGGGGCGCGCCCGCATTTGCGCCTGAGGGCACCAACATCAGCTTCGCCCGGAAGATCGCCCGTGACACGCTGGAGATCCGCACCTACGAGCGGGGAGTCGAGGCCGAGACCACCTGCGGGAGCGGGTCGTGCGTCGTGGCCATGCTCGCGCGGCGGCGTGGATGGGTCGGAGAGGAAGTCACGCTGATCGTAAGCGGGGGAGAAGCGCTGATTGTGCAGCTTCCGGCCGCGCCAGGTGGAGAACTCGTCCTCACCGGGCCGGCTGTCGCGGTCCATGAGGGCAGTTTTGGTTTTCCCCCACGCAACCTAAAGGGTTGAAACAGAATCCTTTGACACCTGTTCCGGCACTCTGGTAGGGTACGCCCCGTTTTCAGATTATCGTCTTCCCGCATCCTGGCCGGGGTCGCCGGAGGGATGCGAGCAGGCAGGAGGTTCCCCGGATGACGAAGGCGGATCTTGTCGACCGTGTCACGGCTGCTACCGGCCTTACGAAGAGAGATGTGGCCGTAGTGGTGGATCGCTTTCTGGATGCGGTCGGAGCGGCACTTTCCGGAGGGAGCCACATCGAAATCCGCGGATTTGGCAGTTTCAAGGTCAAGTCCCGTGGGGCCCGGATCGCCCGGAATCCCCGAACCGGTACCACCGTGGAGGTTCCGCCCAAACTCGTTCCCTACTTCAAGGTATCCAAGGAACTTCGGCGGATGATCGAAGAGGCGGATCCGGTCCTGGAAGCCGACAGCGTGTCGAGCGCGAGGGCCGAAATCCCGGAGGGAGTCCCTGCACCGGGACATCCGTCGGAGTAGCGCAACCACAGAACTGTTTGAGGAGTGACAGAGGAATGCCCAGCGGAAAGAAGCGAAAGCGCACGAAGATCGCCACTCACAAGAGGAAGAAGCGATTGCGCAAGGATCGACACAAGAAGAAGTAGGTCCTTCAGCCAAGAGGGGTTCATGAGTTCGCCCGCGGAACGCAGAACAGCAAAGAGAGTCCCCGCCCGGTTGGATGTACGGGTCGAGGGTGGAGCCATTTCCGGCGACACGGTCTCCATCTCCACGATCAACATCTCCACCGGGGGTGTCTATGTGGAGATCCCGCATTTCATCGAACCGCTGACCAAGCTCTCCATTGCACTCATGATCCCCGGCCCGACGGAATCGGAAGAAGCGTCACTCATCGAAGTCGAGGCCATTGTGGTTCGAACCCTTCCCGACGCTCCTTCCGGGGATGTGGAGCGCTACGAAGTGGCCTGCGCGTTCCTGGAACTGAGCGACTCCTCCCGGGATCTCATCAATCGGTATGTCCTGAGCCACACGCCGCCGCCCGCCTCCTGATCGGACCGGCGCGGGCCCATTCTCCATCGTACTCCCGCGGCCGTTGAGTCCGCCGGGTTCGGACGCGTTTGCCGTCCCCCCCCCGCACGCCTCCCGCCGCATGACATGCCGTGTTCCGGCAGCAATACTGGTTACCTCGAAGGCCCAATCTGCCGATCCAACCGAGGAGGGAGGGGTCGGTCATGGGCCATATGGAACACCTGAAGAACGAGTTTCTGACCGACACGGGAGCCACCCTCCAGTTGCTTCAGGACGATCTGAAGGCGTTGCCATCCGGCCTCGCGACGCGCCGGGGGCGTGAGTCTCTGGACCGGGCGTTCCGCACGGCGCACTCGCTCAAAGGCGTGTGCGGGATGTTCGGCCTGAACGATATGTCGCGCGTCTCTCACGCCATGGAAGACCTGCTGGAAGGCCTCCGAGATGGCCGTCTGGATCTGGACGAGCGCGTCCGCGAGCTTCTGACCCGGTCGCATGACATGCTGCACGATCTTCTGGGAGCCGCGCGCTCGTCGCCCGAGGAGGCATCCGACCCGGCGGACTTTCTCAAGGTGGTGGAGGAAGTCGAGGCCATGCTTCCCCCCGGGCAGGACGCTCCCGGCGCCACCCAGGAAGCCTCGCCACCCGAGGATCCGCCCGGCCCGGAGACAACCCGCACCGACGGGACAGACGGAAGCGCCAGCGTGCGCGTCCCCGTTGCCCGGATGGATGATCTCCTTGAGAGCTTCACCGCGCTTGTGGACGCCCGGAGGCGTCTTTCCACAGAGAGGTCCGGGAGTCCCGGCGACAGACCCCGGACAGGTGCGACGCTCCCCGCGTCCTTCCACCTCGACCGCGAGTTGAGGCGACTCGGACGGCGCCTGCTGCGCCTGCGAACCGTTCCGTGGTCGCTCGCCACACAGCATCTGGAGCGTGTGATGGAGCGAGGAGGGCGAGAAGGCCTCCCGGCAGCGCGCCTGGTCGTGGAGGGGGCCAACACCCCGCTGGATCGCGCGCTGTCAGCGCTCCTCGAGGACCCGCTCAGCCACCTGGTGAGAAATGCCCTCACGCACGGAATCGAGTCGCCCGACGAACGCATCCGCAACGGGAAGCCCCCCGAGGGGAGGGTCACGGTGCGCGCATCCTCCGGGCCGTCGGAAGTCACGATCGAGGTGGCCGATGACGGGCGGGGCGTCGACCTCGACCTCGTGCGACAGCGGGCGGCTGCTCGTGGAGGCTTCACGCAAGACTCCTCGCCAACAGAAGAGGCTCTTCTCGAAGCCATCTTCCAGCCGGGATTCACCACGGCTCAGCACGCCGGCCTTCTCTCCGGGCGAGGGGTGGGATTGGATGCGGTCCGGGCGGGCGTGGCTCGGGCCGGTGGTGTGGTGCAGGTCTTGACGGGTGCGTGGGGGACCCGCTTCTCGTTTCGCGTGCCGGTGCGTTGGGCCATCGCACCAGGGCTTCTTGCCGAAGCGGGGGGCGCCCCTGTCGTCGTGCCTCTCCCGGCCGTCCGACAACTGCACCGCCTGTCGGATATGACCCTTCGCGTATGGGGGAGCGGGGAAGAGGCGCGCGTTGAAGAGAACTGGGTGCCCGTCGTCGATCTGGGTGCGCGGTTCGGGGGCCTCCCCGTGTGTCGAGGCTCGGACCGGGGAAGCGCCGTATTCGTTCAGATCGGGCGGCGTGGCCTGGTCTTCCTCGTGGACGCCGTTCTTCATCAGCAGGAGTTTCTCGTTCGTCCGTTTCGTGCGCCACTTCGAAATGTGCCGGGATGCCGGGGAACCGTCGAGCTGGACGACGGCACGCTGGCCCCTGTCCTGGAACCGGCTGAGTGGTTGCTTCTGGAACCGGGCCGCGTGGCCTCCGGGGAGGGGAACCCATGGCCGAACGCTACCTCTTGATCGAACAAGGGGGGCAGCAGATCGCGCTGTCCGTCGCCGATGTCGTCGAAGTCCTGAACCGGCCGTGTATCTCCCATTTGCCGCATACCCCCCAGGCGTTGATGGGCGTCGCCGCGTGGCGTGGGCGGACCGTGCCAGTGATCGACCCTTCGGCCGTTCTCAAGCAGGAGGGATTTCCATCCGAATGTACGAACAGGGCCGTCGTGCTGCAGCGCGAAGCTCCGTTTGCGATTCCTGTGGATCGAGTCGGCGAGATGGTGAGTGAACGACAGATCCGGAGTCTGGCGCTTGCTCCACTGGATGTCGCCAGGCTCTCTCAGTTGCTGACTGATGACCCGGTTATCCACCCGGAAGGAGACAACTGGTGAAGCGCCTTTCCGTGTTCTTGTACCGAGTCCGCTTCGTCGCGGCGGCGCTTCTTCTTGTGGCGATGGTCTCCACCGCCGCATGGCTTCACGACTCACCCTCCGCGTGGAAGCTGTACCTGACCGGGCTTCTCGGGGGGGGGTGCGTGGCCGCAGTTGCGGGAATCGGAAAGCTCCGAGCTCTCCAGCGCTGGGAGGTCGTTGGGCAACGGCTCTCGCGAACACTCTCGGAGGACCCGCCGGAAGTGCCCGAAACGACCGCTGGCGCTTCCAGCGTGGATGAGCAGACACACGAACTGGCGGACCGCCTGCACGCCACCGTGGAAGCCACGCGAACTCTGCGGAGTCGGTCCACAGAAATCAGCGAGATCCTCAAGGTGATCCACGACATCACCGACCAGACCCATCTCCTTGCGATCAATGCTTCCATCATCGCCGCGCAGGCCGGGGACGAGGGCCGGGGGTTTGGCGTCGTCGCGGAGGAAATGCGCAATCTGTCTGAGCGTGCCGCCAGTTCGTCCCGGGAGACGGAGATTCTGGCCGAGAACCTGCGCGATGAGGTAGCCCATGCCGCACGGGACATCATCCGCTCCGGAGAGGCTCTCGAGACGCTCCGTGGCAGTGTCCGCGAACTGGACGACAGTCTTCGCGCGCTTCGCGCCGGCCGCAAGGCGGAGAATCAGGAACGACGGGAACTGATTGCGGAGCTGGATCGCGCACCGGGCCGCGGGGGAGGAGCGACAGCATGACCCATGCGCAACCTGACGACAGCGGGCCTGTGCCAAAGGCGCTGCAGCGGATTGCGCTCCTCATCGAGACCGGTCCCTTCGAAGGGCACTATGTCACCAAAGTACTGAAATGCGTGGAAGGGGGTTTTCGAGCCTACGCCCCGTCATTCCGGGCCAGTGTTCTTCCGATTCCGGTCGGACATCCGCTTCGTGTTCACTTCACGCATGAGGGTGAACACTACGACTATCCCGCACGGATTGAAGAGCGGTACCCGGGGCCGATTCCGATGATTCTCGTCTCCCCCCCAAAGGGGCGGGTGCAGGCGGTTCAGCGTCGCGAGTACCATCGCATGGCGGCGGGCATTGCGGTCCATGTGGAACCTCATGCACCGCTCCCGTCAAGCCCCGTCCCCGGGCCTCCCTGCGAAGCGACGACCGTCAATCTGAGCCTTGGCGGCGTGCTGCTGGAGTCTCCAGAACTCTACCCGGAGGGCGCGCTGCTGGACTTGACGCTGGCCCTCCCCGACGATCGCCCCCCACTGACGCTGCGCACCGAGGTTCTCCGGGACTCCGGCCGCTCCGCCAGGGGGCCTCATGGAGGCTGGTTCCTCGCGACGGAGTTCACCAGACTCGACCAGACTACGCACGACCGGATTGCGCACACCGTGTATCTTCTCCAGCGAGTGCTCCGACAAGATGAGCCCGAGGGGGAAGCGGAGGGAGAATGACCGATCGTGATCAGGTTGCTGTCGTCACCCCCCATGCCGACCTCCGCAGATCCGCCGCCAACTGGACTCCCCTTCTCGCAGATCGCGCACAGCTCCATGTCTACCGCACACTGAAGCAAGTCCCCATGCCTTACGCGGGCGTCCTTCTGATTGACGAGGAATCGCCCGGCCTCGACCAGTGGATGGCCTTTCGTCCCTCACAAGCCCACGCTGGCGAATCGATCGTGGTGTTTGCCGCGTCGGGTCCCTCGACGCGCGGCGCCATTCTCTGGGGAAGTGACGGGACCGAGGTTCTTGCCGTCATGACGGACATTCTCGAGCGCCGACGCCATCTCGCCCAGGCGGACGAGTTCGTTCGAGAACTTGAGCAGTCCAATGATCGCGTCATTGCAGAACGACGCCGCTTCGCCCGGATTGTCGTGGAGCAGTCGGAAGATCTCCGCTCGGAGAACCGGGCACTCTCCCGGGAACTGACCGAGGCGACCCGCCTTCAGGATGTCGCGCGCTTCCTGGCTGCCCCGGGACCGATTGCCACATTCTGGCCACTGCTCGCCGAGGTCGTCGGGCGTGCGCTCGGTGCCCGGGCGGCGGCCGTGTGTCGGTGGGGGGGGGACTCCTACGAGGTGTCGGGTGCCTGGCAGATCCCGGAGGCGCTGGCCGCGGATCTGGCCCCCGTCTCTCTGGATGCTTCCTCAGCGCATCAGCCTCCCCCTTCGCCCGACGGCCCGACCTGTTGGAAGTTGCTGCGAGAGGATCCGATAGTCACGGGTCTTCTCCTTCTGTTCGACAGCGGCCGGGACCCTCTTCTTGAAGGAGAAGCGCCGTTCACCCGGAAACTCCTCGCGCTCGTCTCCGATGGAGTCCGTTCGCAAGCCTCCCGAGAGGCTCTCCGTTCCTCGCAGCAGCAGAACAATCGAATCCTGTCCACGCTGCGAGGCGGCCTGCTGAAGATCGACGCCAGGGACCGGGTAGTCCTGGCCAACCCCACGCTTTGCCGGATTCTCGGGGTCCCTTCCGACGATCCGGTGGGGCGCTCGCTGGAAGAGGTCTTTGTCGACAACCTGCACTTCATCCCGCTTCTCCGCCCACCCCGCGCAGAAGCGGACCCGGGACCTTCCGCGGAGGTGGAGACCTACCTCACGCGGGCGGGTCATCGACCGGTCCCGGTCTCCGTTCGCACTTCCGCCCTGCCCGAAGACGACGGCAAACGGGGTGTTCTCGCGCTGGTCACCGACCTCTCCTGTCGAGTGGAAGCCGAGGAGGAGGTTCGGCGCGCCGATCGCCTGGCCGCTCTGGGGCGCCTTTCGGCCGCCGTGGCCCATGAAATCCGAAACCCGCTTGCGGGAATACGCACTTCGGCGGAGGTGCTCCTCTCCCGTCTGGCGCACTCCGGGAAGGATGCGGAACTGGCCAGCATCATCGTGGAGGAGACGGACCGGCTGGATCGCATTGTGGGGAGTCTTCTGATGTTCGCTGAGCCCCCGGAACCCGATCTTGAACCGGTGGACCTCTCCTCGATTCTCCACCGGGCCGCCCATCTGGTGGGAGGCCGTGCCGCGAAGCGGGGAGTGACGGTCTCCGTGAAGGCGTCCCCGGAGGTGCCCTGTCCTCTTGCGGATCGCGACCAGATCCTGCAAGTTGTGCTGAACCTGACGCTGAACGGAGTAGAGGCTTCGCCGGAGGGGGGGGAGGTTCGCCTGCTGATCTTCGATGATTCCACCGAAGATCTTCCGGCAGTCCGTGTGGTGGTCGAAGATGACGGCCCCGGAGTCCCGCTGACGATTCGAGAGAGAGTCTTCGATCCGTTCTTCTCAACGAAGTCGGGGGGCACCGGACTCGGGCTCCCTGTCTGCCAGCACATTCTGCGAAGACATGGGGGCACGCTGCGGATGGAAACTTCTCCCGAGGGCGCGAGCCGAGCCACGGCGCTGCTGCCTCTCATCCCGGCGGAGGACCATCCTCGCCCGAGTGGAGGTGAACCGTGGCCGACATCCTGATCGTAGATGACGAACGCAATCTCCGGACTTCCCTGCGCCTGGCTCTGGAGGAGCACGGTCACTCCGTGGAGGGCGTGGAAAGCGGCGAAGCCGGTCTGGCTGCGCTGGCGCAGCACTCTCGGGATCTGGTGTTTCTCGATGTGCGTCTCCCGGGGCGTAACGGCATGGACATCCTCCGCGAAATCAGGCACCACCATGCGGAGACCATCGTCATCATGATGTCCGCCTACGATGCCGACACCGCCGCGCCCAACGCCCTGGAGACGGGTGCGTACTATTTCCTGAACAAACCTTTCGAGCTTCGCAAAGTGCTCGAACTGGTCGAACAGGCCATGGTCAACATCGACATTTCCCGAAAAGCCCAGACCGTGCGGCAGATTCGTGTCGGGAATCGGGATTCGGATCGTTTCATTCTGGGGAACTCACGCTCGATGAATCAGGTCGCGGACATCATCGCGAAAGTGGCGAACAGCCCCACATCTACGGTTCTCATTCAAGGGGAGAGTGGCACAGGGAAGGAACTCGTTGCCAAGGCGGTGCACTTCCTGTCGTTCCCCGAGGAGCGCAAGCCGTTCCTCACCATCAACTGCGCGGGACTCCCGGAGACTCTTCTGGAGAGTGAACTCTTCGGATATGAAAAGGGAGCGTTCACCGATGCACGGGAGAGCAAGCGGGGACTTCTGGAAATCGCCGACGGCGGAACGCTGTTTCTCGATGAGATTGGGGAGATGCCGCTGGGTTTGCAGGCGCGTCTGCTTCGCGTGCTGGAGACCAAGAGTTTCCGAAAGGTCGGCGGAACAAGGGACATCGAGGTGGATGTTCGCATCGTGGCCGCCACCAATCGAGATCTCAAGCGCGAAGCTCAGGACGGTCGCTTTCGTGACGATCTCTACTTCCGGTTGAATGTGGTCCTCGTCCAGGTCCCTCCACTTCGCGAAAGGGCGGAGGATGTGCTCGTGCTGGCCAGCTACTTCGTCCAGCAGTTCAATCGAGAACTGAAACGCTCGGTGCGCGGCTTCACACCGCAAGCCCGCGCGCTTCTGGAGGCCTATGCGTGGCCGGGCAATGTGCGGGAACTGAAGAATGTGATCGAACGCGCCATACTCCTGCAATCGACAGATCTGATTCTCGCGAGTCACCTTCCGCTGGATCTGGACGAGGAGAGCACCGCGTCGAGTTCGTCCACACCGGCCCAACCCCCGAAGTTCTCACCCCGACCGTTGCGCGTCATGGAGTTGGAACACATTGCCCTCACGCTGGAATGGTGCGAGGGAAACAAGTCCCGCGCAGCCAAGCTCCTGGGCATCTCTCGACAAACCCTTCGGGAGAAGCTGAAGAAGATGGAAGCCGCCGACTCCGCCGCTTCCGGCGGCTGATTCCCTCCGCCTGAACCCTGACCATGCTGATCAATAGCTGACCGCCTGTCTGCACTCAAACTGGCCAGATTCCGGGCAGTTTGTAGCCCCCGCCCCCTACATCCCGCGCTCAATCCGCACGAGGGCCGTTCTTTTGCCACTTCTGGCGTTTTTTGCAAGTCTGGCCTCCTCCTTGCTATATCCCACCCCGTAAGCCCGGGAGACCGGGACCTTGAACTCACCGGGGGGAGAGCCAATGAAGGCGACGGGACTCACGCGGAAGGGGAACTCCCCGGAACAACGGATTGAGCTCTTGCGGGGAGGCTACCGCGCACAGCTCAACCGGTACCTCCAGCTGGAGACGCTGGCCGACGAGGAACACGACCTGCTGCGAAGTCGCAATGGTATTCAGCGGGTGAGCGAGATCCTCCAGGCAAAGCGGGAACTTCTCGATGAGATCCGGAGCGTGGATGAGGGCCTCGCAACGGACCGGGCCTGGTGGGTATCCGCACGACGAGACCTTCCCGCCGCTTCGGGTGGGGAACTGATGCAGATTCTGGAGGCCGTCTCCGTGACCGTGGAGCGCATTCTCGCGCTTGAGGCTGCGTGTCGGGACCTCCTGGCGTGTTCGCTGGATTGGAAAAGAACTGAAACGACGGAGGACATTGTCTCATGAAGAGCCGCCCCGCAGACCAGATCTGGAAGGACTACCGCAAGAAGCGATCCCCGGAACTGCGAGAGAAGCTCGTGCTGCGATATGTCCCCCTGGTGAAGTATGTCGCGGGACGCATGGCCATCGGGCTCCCGCCGTCGGTGCAGACCGAAGACCTGATCAGCTCCGGCGTGCTCGGACTCATGGACGCCATCGACAAGTACGACCTCGATCGGAAGACGCGGTTTGAGACCTACGCCGTGACCAGAATCCGCGGAGCCATCCTGGACGAACTCCGCGCTCTCGACTGGATCCCTCGCTCCACGCGTCAGAAGGCCCGCAAACTGGAGGGCGTCTACACGGAACTGGAGGCTTCTCTCGGGCGTTCCGCAACCACCGGTGAAGTGGCCGACCGGATGCAGATCTCGACGCGAGCCCTGCACAAGCTGATGGACGAGGTCCGCTCCACAAGCCTCATCTCGCTGGACGAGTTTGTCTCCAGCAAGGACGGCGACGGGCAGACGCGTCTGGTGGATGCGCTGGAAGATCGCGCCGGTCTCAGTCCCGCGCAGCACATGGACATCGAGGACCTCAAGATCAGCATCAATCGCGCGATCGGTCGTCTCCCTTCGCGGGAGCGGCTGGTCATTGCGCTGTACTACTACGAGCGTTTGACGCTGAAGGAAATCGGGTCGCTCCTGGGTGTCTCGGAGTCGCGCATATCTCAGATCCACACCAAGGCGGTTCAGCGCCTTCGCGGGAAGCTTCGCGGCGAGACTTCGACACTGGTGTCCGGCCTCATGGGTACGGGCATCCCACAGGAGTTCTCCGATGCGGAGAACGATGGCGCCCGCGCCGTGCTCCCTGACATCACCAGCCTTCTGTCGGCTTGAGGAAATCGGGCTCACGCAACGGAACGCCTGATCAGGGCGGAGAGGAAGAGGGTTCATGTCCGACTTCAGAAAGCCCGCCGAGTGCCTGCTCCCCGACACGATGGCAGGACCGCCGGGAGAGCGCACGAGCGCAGTGACCACCACGAGGGAGAAGATCCTCGTGGTGGACGACGACGAGAACATCCGCGAAACGCTGCGAGAATTCCTGTCCATGGGAGACTACGAAGTCGAGGCCGCCTGCGACGGAAGAGAAGCGATGGAACTTCTCGGCCGCGCGAGCTTCGATCTCATGCTGGTCGATCTGCGAATGCCCCATGTCGATGGAATGTCGCTGTTGGAGTGGTCGCAGAAGGCCTGTCCGGAGGCTTCGGTAATCGTCATCACCGGGCACGCCACGGTGGAGACCACCATTCGCGCGCTGCGCCTCGGCGCGTTCGACTATCTCCTCAAGCCGTTCACGCTGGACGAAGTGGCGCGCGTCGTCGGGAACTGCCTGGAACGCTCTCGCCTTCGCCGCGAGAACAGCGAACTCACGCGGGTCAACCAGCGACTTCGCGAAGTGGAACGCATCAAGGATGACCTGCTCGCGACCGTTTCCCATGAGTTTCGTACGCCACTCACCGCGCTCCAGGGCTTTCTGTCGATGCTGGAGTCTCAGCCGGAGCATCCTTCCCGGGCAGGAGACGCGATGGATGGCCTTCGGGACAATGTGAGTCGACTGGATGCGTTGATTTCGAATCTGTTGATTCTGGTGGAGGCCAACAGCGGAGCGCTGACGCCCATACTGGAACCCGTGGCCCTGGGGGAGTTCCTGCGCGCCTGGGTCCGAAACGGTCCCGCAGGAGATCTCCGCGAACTCGTACGGCTCGAAGTGCCCGAATGCGCATCGGATGCGAGAGTGCTCGTGGACCGGACGCGCTTGGGACTGTGTATCGCGAACCTCGTGGACAATGCCCGCAAGTTCACGCGCGATCCCGCGTCTCAGGAGATTCTCCTTCGTGCGTCGGTGGACGCTTCCCGAGTACACATCGACATTCACGACAACGGCATCGGCGTCGACGCTCCCGACCTTGCAGAAGCGTTCGATCGTTTCACGCAGGGCGACATGTCCTCCACGCGAGCGTTCCCCGGCGCCGGGCTGGGACTCTCGGTGACGCGGTGTCTGGCAGAAGCCCACGGAGGCAGCGTGCGCTTCATTCAGCCCGAACTTGGCGGTGCCTCGGTTCGCATCACACTCCCCGGCCCATCGGAACACTGACGACTGAGAGGAATCCCACGCCGTTCCGGGGAGATTCCCCCCGGACGCCGACACACGGCCCGTCGCATCCCTCTGCGGCGGGCCATTCTCTATGCAGCCTTGAGTGATTCTTGCGTTTGACCACGCTGTGCGAAGAGACCCCCTGCACTCAACCCGGCACGAGCCTTGCGGTAGCAGACGGTGGACTCACCACGGGTCCGCGAGACCGACAAGGGCAAGTCCGCACGAGGACGCGCAAAGCCACGGAACCCGAACACACTGAGTTCGGGAAACGCCGGGCCGCCGAAGTTTCGCCTGCCGTTCACAGCGTGACGGAGGCGGACAAGCATGATGAGGAGATGCAACCTCGCGAGCCTGCTTACGCTCGCCGTTCTGTGGGCCGTTCCCCCCGCAAGTGCCTCTCTCCGGCTCATCGACGCACAGGAGGTCCTGAGCAAACACACGACCCTCATCGACGGGACCTTGTGCCTGGTGATGAATGGCCGCTCCTGGCCGCTTGTTACCGATCCTCTGGACAGCGAACTCTCCACTCTGGGGGACGGCTCGTTTCATCCGTTCGAGATCGGGCTGGTTCGCGAGGCGATTGCCTCCGCGCCTGCGGGCGTAGCCTCCCTCGACGCACGCATCGTGGTTCTCCCGTATCCGCGTCGCGGCACTCTCCGGTCCAGCTGTGAAGGGAACATCGTCTTTCTCTCTCCCGGACTCCGGAAGGTGCATCCCGAGCATCTTGCGGCCACGATCGCACACGAACTCGGGCACATAGTGCAGCACGCACTTGCCCCGGATGGCAGCACGCTGTGGGAGGAGTACCTGGACCTTCGCCAGCTGCACTCCGGTCGATATCACCATGCCGCATCCCACCGGGATCGACCGCATGAGATCTTCGCCGAGGACTATCGCTTCCTGCTGGGGCCTCCCGAGGCGCTCTCCTCACCCGGGATCGAGAACGCCGACATTCCTCTTCCGACGGAAGTGGCCGGACTGGTGCCCTGGTTCGACCGGCTTCTGAACCAAAGGGTGGCTCCCGACGAGAGCACCGTCTCGCTGGTCTCGCCGAATCCGTTCCGCGCAGGAAGGGGAGGGGAAGTCCGCATTGTGTTTGCCGCCTCCACGGAACAGGCTGTCCATGCGGATGTTGTCGATGTGGTGGGGCGGCGGGTTGTCAGGCTTCTGCCGACGGCGAGGGGGGAGGAGACCACATTCCTCTGGAATGGACGGACTTCCCTGGGGAATCCGGCAGCCTGTGGAGTCTACTTCGTTCACTGCCCGGCCCTCCCCGAGGCTGAAGTGGCCCTCGTACGCGTCCTCCGATAGCGCTGTCGCTGTTCAGCACCCCCCGGCAGCGCCCGGGGCCAGTGTGCGAAAGTTGCACTCTGCAATCCGGACCGTGCAGATCTGGAACAGCCTGCCGCGAGACTGCTGATCTATCGCTAAAACTCCGCGCACTCCTTGCCGATTCTCACGGAAGCAGGCCCTCCGGAAGTGGCCCCGGAATTGCGAGGGACCGGAGCGGACTCGATCCCGCCTCTCTGTGGAGAGTCGACACCTATGACGGAGGACGAAGAAACCATGAAGATCCCGACGCTGATTTCCCTCACGCTTTCCTGCTTGCTCTGCTTTGCGCTCATCGGCTGTGGCGGCGACGACAACACCGTCTCCACGCTGCCTCCGGGTGACGACGATCCGCCGGTCGATCTGACTCCTCCGGCTGTGCCGTCGAATCTTGCGGTCTCCGAGATTGACGACACGCTCTGGGTCAACTGGGCGCCGAACAGCGAGGCGGACCTCGCCGGCTATGAGCTCCAGAGAAGCCTGGACCACGGCACGACCTGGGAAGCCGTGTCTTCCAGCCTCCTGCAGGACGCCTCGTACTTTGATCAGGTTCACTCACGAGTGGACTATCGGGCCGCTTCGGAGGACGCTTCCGGGAATCGCAGCAGCTACTCGAACAAGGCGATCTACTTCACCCCGTCCGAGGGCGGCGGAAAGATCCCGACCAACCCCACCGGCTGAGTTCCGTGCGGGGTCTGCATGCATGGGGGGTCTGTCGTGAGACGGACCCCCTTTCCTGTGGGCAATGATCAGCGCCTTCTTGACCGACGATTCGGCACAGGCTAGCGTCTCCAGACGGGCGACCCGGGAATCCCCCCGGCTGCACCGTTTTGAGGGGTTCACCATGAGATCGACTCGGTTCGCGGCGGGGGGGCTTCTCGCACTCCATCTCGTGTCCTTCGTACCGGGCGCACACGGGGAACCCCTTCCTGAGGCATTTGATCTCTACTCGGCTGATCGCGTCGCAGAGGAGACCATCGCGGCGTTCGGGAGAGCTCCCGGCGCGTGGCGTGTCCTGCACCGTGAGGCGGTGGAAGACGCGTGGTGGCTGCTTCTTGCACTTCCCCCCGGGCTGGAGGCCGGCAGTCTCCCCAGTGGCTCACGCCCCAACTTCCTGGCGAGCGTCGGCCCCGGCGAGCGCGTCGTCTATGCCCATGCGGAGACGCCAGGGCACCCCCGGCTTCGAACGGGTCGTGCTGTCGCGGTGACCCCCTCCGGAGGTGCCGTCCAGATCACCCGTGAAGACCCGGCTCGTCTGGCGGGGCGCAGTTCGCACGGGTTCCGAATCCTGAATCGCGGCCGGCAGCCCGTTCCCGTCTCCCGGCCCGGTCCGAACACCGCCTGGGCCGCCACGGTGAATCGGGCGCTGAGCGTAGACGCCTCCGCAGACCTTCGCACGGGTGCGCAGGTGGAGACGCTCCGCAACAGCGTGGAACCGGTTCGGCTGGAAGCCCATGTGCGGGAACTCGCGGAACTGGAGAGCGGGGCGCCTTCGTCGCGTTACTGGGCGGAACCCGGCACGGAGAACATCGCGCGGCTCTACATCGGGCAGGAGCTTGAGAACAGCCTCGGAAGCGGCTCCGTCACGACGCATCGCTTTGAGATCACAGCGGACAACACCACGCTGACCGTCTCCAATGTCATCGGAACCTGGCCGTCGGCAACCCCGAACGCAGGAGCCGTACTGGTCACCGCTCACTACGATGCGATTGGACTCCGGAGTGACGCTGTGGAGCTGTGCGAAACGGCCCGCACCGTCCCGGTGCCTGGATGCGACTGCGATGCAGGAGCCGACGCCATCCTCGCCAACCCCCATTGCTCGTGGAACTGGCGCTACGACGCGGCGCCCGGCGCCGATGACAACGCATCCGGGATCAGCTGTCTTCTGGAGTGCGCGCGCATTCTGGCTGCCGGCAATGTGGCGTTCGACTTTGACCTTCTCTTTGTCGCGTTTCAGGGAGAGGAACTGGGGCTCCTGGGCTCGGCAGCCTTCGCGGACTCACTGGCTGCCGAGGGGACTCCCGTGCATGCGGTCCTCAACATGGACATGGTCGGTTTCAATGCGCTGACGAATCGTCTCGATGTCGTCGCCAATGAGGGCTCCGAATGGCTGGCCGATTACATCATCGATACAGCCCAGCAGTTTGTTCCCGAGCTTCAGGCCACCAAGAATGTGGCTTTCTTCGCACGAAGCGACCACGCGAGCTTCTGGAGCGCGGGTATGGACGCCATCCTCCTGACCGAGGACATGGAGATCCCCTATCCGCAGTACCACACATTCATGGACACCTGGGAGAACACTTTCCCTGCCAGCGGTCGGCCCAACTCAGAACTCCAGCTGAAGCTTTCCGCCCAGCTTCTGGTTTCCGGCCTTGCGCGAATGGCTCTTCACTACGACCAACCAGACTTGGCCATCCCGGCGGGGGAGGTGGAGGTCATGCTCCCCGCGGGAGTCGAGTACTTTGAGGCTGGAGATACGGTCCCCATCACCGCGCGTGTCCACAACTTCGGAGCGTCGACACTTTCGTATCAGGGAACGGACACGGATACGCTGTCTGTCCGGGTTTCGTTTTTCGAGGGTGATCCGCAAGCGGGGGGGATGCTCCTGGGGGATGTCGAGCACCTCGGCTTCTTCCCGGCGGGCGGAGCCGTGCCGATGACCTTTGACTGGCAGACCCTCCCGGGGGATGAAGGGGTGCACACCTTCTATGCTCAATTGGAGGGACTGGATGCGGGTTATGCCTCTTCGGAGATCTCCCTGCTCAACAACTCTCACTCGACCGAGTATTTCCTCCGTGCACAGGAGGGGACCGGGCCGCGACTGCTGTCGTTCCATGTTTATCCGAACCCGGCATTCTCCGGGCGGGACGAGCTCCGCTTTCGCTATGATCTGACGCTTGATGCAGAAGTTCGCATTGTCGTACACAGCCTGGCCGGGGAGCCGGTAGGGCGGTTTACAGCGGGCGACCTGTTCACCGGAAACGGGAATCAGGCGGGTCCCAACAATGTGGAGGGCTCTGCGTTTCGCTGGCACGGCGAGATGGAAAGCGGCATCTATGTCTACACCATCCGGGCGCTCGACTCATCGGGGACCATTACCGATCAGGCTTCCGGCAAGTTCGCGCTCGTCAGATAGCTCCGCCGGAGACTTGCCTCAAGCGGCCTCCCGGTGATACTCTTTTCGCCGCTTTGCACAGATCTTTGACGCGAATCAATATGAGGAACCCATGTCCGACAAGCTCACTCGCAAGCAGTTGAAGGAAGACCACTTCGTCGATGCTGTCATGACCGCTTGGGCCAAAGCGCAGGAGCGACCCATTGTTGCCGTGCTTGCGCTGGTCGGGGTGATTGCCATTGTGTCCATTGGCGTGCGCGTGGGGCGCGAGGCCACGGGAGCCGCGTCGCTGAACCCGGTGGCCCAGTCGGCGCTTTCCACCGCTCGCATGGAACTCGCGTTCGGAAGGCTCGAAGAGGGAGTGGAGAGCCTGCAGGCAGTTGTGCAGGACCACCCCGGAACCGAAGCCGCTCGCGAGTCCACCTATCTGCGTGCGACCGCTCTGTTCGAGGCGGGCCGGTTCGCGGAGGCGGCGGACGGCTTCCGCGATTTTGCAGCGGATCCCTTTCTCGACGACCTCCTGATCGACGGGGCGCATCTCGGACTGGCCGCGTCGCTGGAGGAACTGGGAGATATGGCGGCGGCCATGGAGCAGTACTTGCGGGTCTGGGCGGACGGCAAAAGCCCTGCCACGCGCATAGACGGCTGCCTGGGAGCCGCGCGAATCGCCCGGAGCCTTGGGGACGGACAGAGGGCCACGGAGCTACTGAAGGGCCTCCTGGAGGCCTACCCGAACTGCCCGGAGGCACCTGTGGTCGAGTATTCGCTTGCGGAGCTCGCCTCCTCAGCCTGAGGGTTGTGTTCCGAAGATTGTTGTTTTTCCCTCGCAGGCACCGGGCCCCTGTCAATACTGGGTAACTGGTGACTGCAGGCGTAGTTACACCGCCGGGGCAGACGACGGGCCCGCCTGATCTTCGCCCTGGAGGGACGCTGCCCGGAGGCCTTTTGCGCATCTTCGGCCTCCGGAGTGCTGTTTCTCACCACACCGGGTTCCTTTCAGCGCCCGGCACCCGCGGCCTTTCTGCAGCCATCCCGCCCGGACGCCCGCCTCTCGGGAGGCGCAAGCTCTGGAGCCATGCCAGCATCCGCAGCCGAATGGGGGAAGGGCGAGGCGCACGCTCGATGTCGGGCGTGCGAGCCGGCGCGTGAACCCCAACAACAATCACTGCAACACAACTAGCGGGTTGGAGTGTCCGGAAAGAGGGATTATGTCGCGCACCCATACTGCAGCTCCGCGACGCAACCGCGTGCCGTTCCAGCACTTACAACACTATCCACAAGGTATCCCCGGCGAGCGCCGTACGCCCCTTCTTCGCAGCCGTGCGTTCTATATTGTTGGGAGCATGGAAGTTGCTGGGCCTTGGTGCTGGCTGCCCCGCAGCGTGCAGACGCCGGGTGGGTCGGCCTTCACCGGCTGAGACCTTCTGGGGTGGGCTGGCGTGTCCGCCTCAGAGAACGAAGTTCACCAGTCTCCCGGGAACCACGATCACCTTGCGGGGCGTTTCTTCGCCCAGATGGCGGGCTACCGCATCGTCCGCTCTGGCAAGTGCGATCAACTCGTCCTTCGGAGTGTCGCCCTCCGCCTCGATGCGGCCGCGGACCTTCCCGTTCACTTGCACAACGATGGTAACCAGCTCTGGAGTGGCCAGAGCGTCGTCGAAACTCGGCCAGGGCTCGCGGGACACGCCCGATCCGAACTCCAGGCGCTCCCACATCTCTTCCGCGAGATGGGGCGCGTAGGGCGCCAGCAGGAGCGTCAGGACGCGTAGATCCTCCCGGGTGGCGGACTCCTTCGCGGTCAGGCAGTTGACATATTCCATCAGCGTCGATATGGCCGTGTTGAAGCGCACGCGAACCGTGTCCTCGGTCACCTTCCGAATGGTCCGATGCCGGACGAGTTCATGCGGATCCTGCTTGTCTTCCGGCGGTGGGAACTGGGCCGCACGCCAGCAGCGGTCCAGGAACCTCGACGCGCCACGAAGGCCCTTGGTCGACCAGGGCTTGTCCACCTGAAGCGGCCCCATGAACATCTCGTACACACGGAAAGCATCCGCCCCCCGGGCTTCGATCATCTCGTCGGGATTGATGACATTCCCCCGCGACTTCGACATCTTCTCTCCGTCCTCACCCAGAATCATCCCCTGATTCAGGAGCTTCTGAAACGGCTCGGGCGTGGAGACGCAGCCCAGGTCGAAGAGGACCTTGTGCCAGAATCGCGCGTACAGAAGATGAAGCACGGCATGTTCCGCACCGCCGAGATAGACATCGACCGGCATCCAGGACCGCTCAAGATCCGGGCTGACGAGTTCTTCCTGATTCCCGGGGTCGATGTAGCGCAGGTAGTACCAACAGGAACCCGCCCACTGCGGCATGGTGTTGGTTTCCCGGAGGAGGCACTCCCCCGTGTCGGGGTCCGTGATCTCAACCCAGTCGGTGGCCTTGGCCAGCATGGGGTCCGGAGTTCCGGTGGGCTCGAAGTCCGCCAGATCCGGCAGCACCACAGGAAGCGCCGAGTCCGGCAGATCCCGTACTTGCCCATCCGGTGCCGTCACCATCGGGAACGGCTCGCCCCAGTAGCGTTGCCTGCTGAAGAGCCAGTCCCTCAAACGAGTATTGGCGGCCTCGCGCCCGTGTCCGGAAGCAGCGAGCCAGCCCAGAATGGCCGCTTTCCCGCCTTCCGGATCCAGTCCGTTCAGGCTGACTGCCTCGTTCTCCGAGCGCACGAAACGCGCGGTCGGCGGTTCCTCTCCCGGAGCGACCGCCTCCTCCCCTACTGCAAGGATCGGAGCGATCGGGAGCCCATGCATCCGCGCGAACTCATGATCCCGCAGATCATGCCCGGGGACCGCCATGATCGCGCCGGTCCCGTACCCCATGAGCACATAGTCCGCGATCCACACCGGTACCGGCTCCCCGGAGGCGGGATTGATGACGAACCCCCCTGTCGGCACGCCTGTCTTTTCGCGTGTTGGATTCGTGCGTTCGATCTCGCTCGTGCTCCGGGCTTCCTCTCGATACGCGTCTACGGCGGCGCGTTGATCCGGTGTCGCAAATGCATCGACCAGCGGGTGCTCAGGCGCCAGCACCATGAAGGTCACGCCAAACAGCGTATCCGGCCGAGTGGTGTACACGCGAATCACCCCGGGGTCCGGGTCGCGGGGGAACGGGCGCGCGATGGAAGAGGAAGCCCCCGACGGGACGAAATCGATCTCGGCACCGATGGACTTCCCGATCCAGTTGCGCTGCATGGCCTTGACCGGTTCCGGCCAGTCCACACTGTCCAGATCCTCAATCAACCGGTCCGCATAAGCGGTAATCCGGAGCATCCACTGAAGCAGAGGCCGACGCTCTACCGGATGGCCTCCGCGTTCACTCAGTCCGTCAATGATCTCTTCGTTCGCAAGAACCGTCCCCAGCTCGGGACACCAGTTCACCGGAACTTCGGCTCGGTATGCGAGTCGGTGGGCGTCCACAAACTCCGCAACCTTCGCTTTGCCGCACGCGCGAATGTCCTCCGGCACCGGGAGTTCCTCGATCGGGCGCGCACGCCCTTCGTTCTGGTCGTACCAGGAGCGGTACATGCGCAGGAAGATCCACTGGGTCCACCGGTAGTAATCCGGATCCGTCGTGTTGACTTCCCGGTTCCAGTCATACGACAGCCCGAGGCTCTGAATCTGCCGACGGAAGTTGTCGATGTTCCGGCGCGTGGTCACACTCGGATGCGTTCCGGTCTGGATCGCATACTGTTCTGCGGGAAGCCCGAATGCGTCCCACCCCATCGGATGCAGTACCCGATGTCCGGTCATTCGGTGGTACCGCGCAAGGATGTCTGCCGCCACATAGCTCTCCGGGTGCCCCACATGAAGCCCCGCGCCGGACGGGTACGGGAACATCACCAGCGCATAGAACTTGGGCCGCCCGTCTTCTTCGATGTCGGTGGCGAAGGTCTCCTCGCGGAGCCAGCGCTCCTGCCACCCGGCTTCCACCTGCGCGAAGGGATACCGCTCTCCATCCTCCCAGGGGGTCGCTCGTCCGGCGCCCTCTCCCCCGGTCTGACCTTCACTCATACTCGCTACCACCCCTCCACCGTACGCGTCAGTATGTCGTCTCTCAGTCGGACGACCACACGGGCTATCCCGACATCCTCTTCCTCAGCCGGCTGCCCACCGACCTCCGCATGATTGTAGGTGGCCCACTGCCGCATTCTCTTCTCCTCCCAGAGCACTTTGTTCTTTCGCACATCCACAAACCGGACTTCCGCAATGACCTCGACTCGGTACTCCAGCACATTCTCGGAAGCGTCATAGGTGAACGGGGCGCGATGGTATTCCAGAAGGACGGCTTCGAGCAGCGAGTCCGCATCCTTCTCGTCAGCCACCTTCAGTACCGGGTTGTCGATGAACGCTTCGACAAGGGAGTCCGCCAGAACCGAACTGAGATCTCCACGATCGGTACGGTTCTCAGGAAGCGGGATCGCGACCGTTCGGATATGCCCCGGCAACAGAGACGAGGAGAACCCGTACGGACATCCCGAGAGAAGTCCGGTCAGTCCCACAAGGGACAGCATGGCCAGAATGCCGCAGAGACGCTTGTTCATAGTGCCGGGAATCTACGGGAGGTGCGCGCCCGGCGAAAGGCCAAACTCACCGCCTCCGGTTGTCTGCTGTGCCCTCCGGCCGCAGGAGAGCGTCGTGAGGCGTACCGCTAGGCTGCCGGAGGTGTGAGCCCGTGGTTCTTCATTCGGGTTCGGAGCTTGTCCCGGTTCAGGCGGAGCTTCCTCGCTGCACCGGTCTGGTTCCACCCCGTGGTTTCGAGGGCCGCAAGGAGGAGGAATCGCTCTACCGAGCCCGACACCTCTTCGAAGTCCACACCATCGGCCGGAAGACCGTCGTCAGCAATCCCCCGAAGCGCCCCGAGGAACTCGCCCACCCCACCGGGGGAGTGGCTGCTCGTCCCGGGGAGCATCAGCATCGGAGCGGTGAGAATCGTCCCGTCATGCAGAAGAACCGCGCGCTCCATCACATTGCGGAGCTCGCGAATATTGCCCGGCCAGGGGTAACCCAGGAGTGCGCGCATTGCCTCCGGAGCGATGTCCGACATCTCCTGGCTGAATGAGACGGCAAACCGCCTCAGGAAGTGCCTCGCCAGAACGGGAATGTCCTCCGGTCGCTCTCGAAGCGGCGGCAGCGTGACCGGGACGACCTTCAGACGAAAGTAGAGGTCTTCACGGAACTGCCCGCGCTTCACTTCTTCGTCCAGCTCTCGATTGGTTGCCGAGATGACCCGCACAGAGACACGAATATCGCGGGTGCCTCCCACCCTTCGAAAGGTCATCCGTTCCAGAACGCGCAGCAGCTTCACCTGAATGGGCGGGGCCATCTCCCCCACTTCGTCCAGGAACAGCGTCCCTCCGTCCGCCAGTTCCAGAAGGCCGCGCTTCCGCGAACTGGCATCGGTGAACGAACCCTTCTCGTGACCGAACAGTTCGCTCTCCAGCAGTTGTTCCGGCAGGCTCGCGCAGTTCACCTCGAGAAACGGCATCTCCGAGCGCGCCGAAGCCTGATGAATCCGATTCGCAATGAGTTCTTTCCCCGTCCCGCTCTCTCCGTCAATGAGCACCGCGGTTGTCTCGCTGCCCGCCACTCTGCGAGCCAGTTCATGAATGCGCTTCATCTCCGGGTTGCGACTTTCCACATAGTCGAAGCGGCGGTCGTAGTGCTGCCGATAAAGATCCCGCTCACGAGAGACGCGCCCGGCCTCCGCAGCCCGCTCGATGGACACAGCCAGTGCGTCCAGATTGACCGGCTTTGTGACATAATCGAAGGCGCCGGCTCGGATGGCGCGCACCGCCTGTGCAATGTCCTCGGTCCCGGTGACCATGATGGTCCGGCAGTCCGCTGCGGCTGCGCGAAGGCTCTCCAGTACCTCGATCCCATTGGTGTCAGGAAGGTTGAGGTCCAGCAGGAGAACCTCCGGCGCGCGGTTGACGACTTCCGTCGCCACGGCACCCGATCCGTCCAACTCCTCCACGCGAAACCCGCGTTCGCTGAGGTCCGCGAGGAGGATCTTTCGGAACATGGCGTCGTCGTCCACAATGAGAACCCGTGGGAGAGCCCCGCTCATGACGACCCTCCGGAGTCCTGCAGGCTCTCCTGCCTTCGATACCACTCCACCGTTCTGGCGAGGCCCTCGTCGAAGGGGACGGCCGCCTCAAACCCGAGCGTCCGGCGCGCGGCTTCCACTCCCGCGCGGGAATCCCGAATGTCCCCGGCGCGCGCGCCCTCATGAACCGGTCCAGGCCCCTCCGGCACGAGCGCGGAGAGGCAGTTCGCCAGTTCCTTCACAGAGCGACTCTCCCCTGTTCCGACATTGAAGACCCCTCCGTGCGCATCGGTCGAAGTCATGGCGAGCAGGTTCGCCTGGATCACATCCTTCACATAGACGAAGTCCCGCGTCTGGCCGCCATCACCATGGATCACCGGAGGCTGACCGCCGAGAAGGCGCGTCGCAAAGAGAGGGACCACTGCCGAATAGGGAGACTCCGGATCCTGCCGGGGGCCGAACACATTGAAGTAGCGTAGAACCACCGTCTCCAGCCAACCCATTCGATCGAAGAGACGGCAGTACCCTTCGCCCGCCAGTTTGGCGAGCGCGTAGGGCGAACCGGGTTCCGGAGTGTCCGTTTCCCTCGCGACCTCCGCGGGGTTCCCGCCATAAGCGGCGCAGGAACCCGCGAAGACAAAGCGCTTCACGCCGGCCGCCCTGCTTGCCTGAAGCAGGGCGAAGGTCCCGTTCACATTGATGCGGTGGTTCGCTTCCGGGTTTTCCATCGATAGAGGCACACTGACGAGTGCCGCTTCGTGAAAGACATGATCCACGCCTTCCACCGCGCGCGACACCGTGGGCGGGTCGGTGATGTCTCCCTGAATGAACTCAATGCGGTCCAGTGCCTCACCGAGATTGTCCAGTGAACCGGTGGACAGATTGTCCAGCACGCGCACCTGACCGCCGGAACTCACGAGCGCATCCACGAGATGGGAACCGATGAACCCGGCACCGCCTGTCACGAGAAAGCTGGCCACAGCGGCTTCCGCTCCTTGTCAGAGGCGGTGGATGTGCTCTCCCACATGGTCCTTGAGAGCGTTGCGGGTATCCACAACCACCGATGCGTGGCACGCGATCATGGCATAGTCCACACGGGTGTGGTCCGTCACGATCAACACGCAATCCGCCTCTTCGAGAACCTCCGGGGACAGCGTTCGGGACGACATCTGCGTCCCGTTTGGTCGGAGAGTGGCCACATGGGGATCGGTATAGTCGACACAAGCCCCCTGTTCCTCCAGGAGGCGAATAATCTCCAGTGCCGGGGATTCCCGGACATCGTCTGTGTCCCGCTTGTAGGCCACCCCTATCACCAGTATTTTCGTCCCCTTCAGGCCCTCGCTTGAATCCGGGAGGGAGGCTTCCACCCGGGCCACGATGTGCTGAGGCATCTCCTGATTCACGCGGACGGCAGTATCAATGAGTTTGGGGTGGAATCCGTTCACATGAGCCTTCCAGGACAGGTAGAGAGGATCCACCGGAAGGCAGTGACCTCCCAACCCGGGGCCGGGGTAAAACGGCATGAACCCGAACGGCTTCGTGGATGCCGCCTCAATCACTTCCCAGACATCGATCCCGAGCTTCCCGCAGAGGAGCGCGAACTCGTTCACCAGGCCGATGTTGACGGTGCGAAAGGTGTTCTCCAGCAGCTTCACCATTTCCCCGACATCCGGTGAACTCACGGGCACGACGCGTTCCAGGCAATTCTCGTAGAGCGCCACCGCGTGCCGAGTACACTCTTGGGTGCACCCCCCCACGACCTTGGGGATGTTGCCGGTATGGAAGGTCTCGTTCCCCGGGTCCACTCGCTCCGGAGAGAACGCCAGGAAGAAGTCCTTCCCCACGCGAAGCTCTCCGTCCTGAAGGATGGGGAGGATCACCTCGGTGGTCGTTCCCGGGAAGGTGGTGCTCTCCAGGATGATCAGCTGGCCTTCTCGGAGACAAGCCCGAATCTGCGACACCGCATCCAGAATGAAAGTGAGATCGGGATCCTTGGTCTTCGCCTGAAGCGGAGTGGGGACGCAGATCACGATGACATCAGCGTCCGCGAGCAGTGAATGATCCCGCGAGGCGGAGAACTCTCCCGATTGGACGAAACGCGTCACATCCGCATTGTCCACATCCAGAATATAGGACTCACCGTCCCGCAGGTTCTGCACCTTCCGCGCGTCGACATCAATCCCAAGGACACGGTACCCGGCCTTCGCGAACTCCATCGCGAGAGGAAGCCCGACATAGCCCAGGCCGACCACTCCGATCGTGGCCGATCGGCTCTCCAGCTTCCGAAGCAGCATCATCCGCCCTCCCCTTCCCCATCTTCCGCAGCTCCTTCGCACAATGCGGAAGTCCCGAAGCGACCCAAGAGGTGCCGCATCCTGTCGTACCCCAGCCTAGTGTAAGCACCCGTAACTATCCTTGTACTCCTTTCAGCGGCCCTCGTCGAGCCTGATCCCGAGCTATTGGAGGGTCTCCTTGCCCCTTTGCCAGTGCCTCCGGCCGTATTCGGAGTCTACGCCCCCGAGTGACCGCCCTCCGGAGAGCGAAGGCGCCCGCTGCCGCGAAGGCCGCAAAGAGCAGCGCCCCCTCCCTCCGAGGGGTCCCGGTCCGCTCCAGCATTCCCGCGAAACGGATGGCCGCCCATACCAGGAAACCCGCCAGCACCCACAGCAGGACGATCTCGGGTACGCGCTCCCAGAGGATTCGGGCTGGGGAGGAGGTTTGTTCAGGAGAGACCGCAGGGGAGGTGCGCTGGGCCCGCGCAGCACCTTCCACAGGAAGCGGGTCCGGGCGAGTCGTGCCACAGGTCCGGTCCAGGTGCTTCACAGCGTCGCCCTCCGCTCGGGCCGAAACCACCGGCAGACTCCCAACCCTTGCAGCCGGACTCAACCGTATCAGAAGCGCGTGCAAGCTAGCACTCACCCGCGGGGGAGTCAAGGGAGCGCACCGCAAGCGACCGGCCCAACTACTGTATTCCTAATGGGCTCCGCTTCCGCTCAGCATGACCTTGATCGTCTTGAGAAAGATGAGAAGGTCCATTCTGACGCTTCGGTTCTGAAGATACCGGAGATCGTATTCCAGCTTCAGACGAACATCCTCATAGCTGGTGTCGTACTTGTGCTCCACCTGAGCCAGCCCGGTGATCCCCGGAGGCGTCACCAAGCGCCCCGTGTAGGTCGGCATTGAGAGGCAGAACTTCTCCACGAAGAAAGGGCGTTCCGGGCGCGGACCAATGAATGACATCTCTCCACGCAGGACATTCACAAGCTGCGGAAGTTCGTCGAGTCGGGTCTTGCGTAGAATCCTCCCGACTGGAGTAATGCGGGGATCATCCGGTACGGCCCAAGTGGCTCCCACCGCATTCTCAGCCCCGTCCACCATGCTGCGGAACTTGCAGATACGGAAGAGCTTCCCCGCACTTGCGATGACTCGGCGATCTCCGCGCCGACGCTCGGGAGTCGAAACACTCGATGGAGCGCGGCGTTGATCCCTGCTCGTGCGCCGGTTCATCCCGACGCGGGTCTGCAGATAGAAGACCGGGCCCCGCGAAGTCAGTTTGACTGCCACGGCGATGCCAGCCAAGAGCGGCAGAAGAACAAGGAGTAGCGTGAGCGATCCCACGATGTCGAAGATCCTGCGACCCGCTCCCAAGACGAGCGGCATGGGTGCGTCAACGGTTCTGAGTCTCTTCCCCGGCATTGGCCTGCGAGCCACATATGCGTCCACATTGGATGCGGCATTTCCCCTCAGCATATCTGTGTCCTCTCCTGCCGGTTCCAGGGGGACCCGGGTGGAACCGACTTTCTCTCGACGGCATCCGGGAAAACTCGCCGCCATGCTGAATGACACGGTGTAAATCAGGGGGGTCGAACGAATGAACAGTATATGAGGGTGTCAGGGTGCCTGTCAACCACGGCGCAGATTCTGTTGCATTATGCCAAAAGAGCCCAAGTACCGGCTCTGCAGATCACAATCTGCCACAGCCCGCTGGGGAACGGGTCAGAATCCCACTTTCCAGCTCACCTCGGCCAGCACAGGATCGACCGAAAAAGCTCCGGACATGTTCGAATGCCCCCCCGCGGGAGCCCCGAGTTCCGGGGACCAGATGGAGTCGAGTGCTGACAATGCCCACCAGCCCGCCAACAGCCATGCCGCTCGATTCCTCTCCGTCGCCTTCTTCGACTCCTCGAATCGGGCTTCGGCAAGATCTCCCGACAGCAAATGGCCATTCGTAGATTCCTCAATCCTCTTCTCCAACCAGACACGCTGTTGGGTCGCACGATTCTTTGAGTCCATGCTTGCGAGCAGATAGCCTCCGGCCCCGACCGCACCCATCGTGGCGGCAAGACCGCGGCGACCTCGGCCTGCGAAGTCATGCCCCAGACCCGGAAAGAGAAGAGAGCGAGCCAGCGTGCCCGCGCGTCCGGCTTTCTCGGCGCGGAGAACCAGGCCATCCGCACGCGACCGAGTCACCCGAAACGGCCGTCGGAAGAGTGTTGCGTCCGTGAATCCCACACCCCACACCGTGGCGGTGGACACCAGCGCGAGGATGCGACGATCCCTCAGATGATTCACATCGCGCGATTTTCTGGATGCCTGCAGGAAGAGCGCCTCGGCGCCATCGGGATCCGCGGCCGACAAGAGTCGGCCCCTGCTCCGCAAGTCCGCGGCGCGGTCCTCACCCTTCACAATGTCCAGGTGAATCCACAGGGCTGCGGCAAGTCCCGCCGTCGCACCGGAAGCGAGAAATGCGGCTCGGCCTCTTTCTCCCCTGCCGTGCTGGACAAGCCCGGGAAACACCGCCCCGCGAAACGCACACTCGCGAAGCGACTCTCTGCCGAATCCAACAATCCGCGGGCCACCGGTTCCGAGTTCCACCGACAGCACTCCTGTCTGCGGGGCCAACCCGGAGCCGGTGGCATGCAGGCGGAAATCCCCCTCCAGCGGCCCGGGGACGCGCAGTGGAGAAAGTCCCGCAACGGATTGCGGCCCGTCCAGAGTGAAGTACGCCCTCTCATGATCGGTGCGAAACTCCAGCGCAGCGCCACTGGTCCCCACGGACGCCGCGAGCAAGCCCGGCAATATGAGTAGTGCACAGACGACGCGTGACATCCCGATCTTCCCCTTCCAAGAGCGCTCGTTCCAGAGGGCGCAACTCTCAGAGCGCCCCCACACAGTGTCAAGGGGTTTCCCCCATCGCCTCTTGTGTCTGGAGGATCTCTCGCGCCAGGTCTTCATCCCGGGCAAGGTCCCGAGCGACGCGCACACCGCGTTCCATCGCGAGTTTTGCAAATGGCTCGCCGGGCCAGTCGTTCGCAATCCCGATGAGCGACCGGGACACCTCACGCCAGAGTGCTTGTTCCTGCCGATACGAATCCCTGGGCCCCCACCCCACAGCTCCGGCTTTTTGGGCGGAGCGCACCGGCAGCAAAGCGGCCAGTTCCACGGTCTCGGCAGCGACGCGCCGCGCTCCCCTCCGGTCCGTCAGAGTCCCGCGCATCTTCAGCGAACGGCTGCGGGCAAGGATGCCATACGGCGAGCGCGGGTTCGCTTTCGCCACATACTCCAGGATGGGGACGGCCTCCTCCCAGCGCCCGAGAGCGACAAGACACTGCCCACGAAGATAGCGCGCCTCGGCTTCCCTTCCAGCCCGCAGCCGAGCTCCCAGGGCCAGCAGATCCTCCAGTACACTCAACGCCCCCGCCGCGTTTCCTTTGGCCAGGAGAACCCGCCCGAGAAGCAGCCTGGCCTCCGCCCCCTGTTCCGTCCCGGCCCCCGCCATCTGAGCAGCGAGGGCGTTCCGCTCCGCCCCGGAAAGTCCGTCGGAGCTTCGCAGCCAGGCCTCTCCTGCCTCCAGAAGCAGCTGAGCGCGATCCGCTCCTTCCCCGGCCTCCGTGGCAAGATCCTCCAGTGCGCTCGCTCCGTCTTCCCAGTCTCCACACACCAGATGCACCTCCGCCAGCCTCCACCGAACCTCCCGTCCGGCGCGCGTGCCCTCCCGGCCAAAAAGGAGACCACGCAGCCTGGCTCGTTCCTGCACGATGATCCGGTCCACTCCTTCCAGTGCGGGAGTGTGCTTCGCCAAGTCTGCGCGATGCACGGCCAGGTTCAACAGATCGACATTGACCTGCGAAGGCGCACCCTCGACACCGGCACGAACGGCAGGGTACTTGTCGAGAACCCTCGCATAGGTCAGGAGCGCCCTCCTCACATCACCAAGCAGTTCCCAGGCGATCCCTTCTCCCATCCATGCCTGATACTCCAGGTCTTCCGCAAAGCCGTAGATCTCTCCCACCCTCGCAAACATCTCGGCAGCTTCCGCAACTTCACCGGCACGAAGGCCCAGGTGCGCGCTTCGAAGTCCGGCCCGGCCCGCGACAAGGAGGCGTGTCCTCCGGTCCGGATTGGCCAGGTCCTCTCCGGATGGTCGCGCTTCCACACCGAACTTCTGCTCAATCTCCGCATGGAGTTGTCGAGCTCTCGCTGCCGCCTCCACCGGCCCGGAGGAAACTGCCCGAGGCTCGGCCTCCGCCTTTCTTGCCCGCCACTCTTCACGCTCCGCGAGAAAGCGCCGCTCGAACTCGGGGGCGGTCTCGCCGGAGCACCCTGGAAGCGCCGTCCACAACGCGAGAAGTGCCAGACCGCATCCTGACAGGCTGCCTCGCCCCGGCTTCCTCTCCGAAGGCTCAAGCCCCCATTCGTGCAGGTAACGGCGTGTAGTGACCGCCGTGACGCACACGGAGGCCATCACCCCGAAGAGGATCGACAGCGCGGACAGCCAGACGCTCGCCTCCGGAGCCGGCGCAGCGCCCACTTCCACGGCTCGCTTCGCGGCTGTGAGCAAGGCCAGCACGGCCACCAGTGGAATGCTGACAAAGCCCAGTGTCGTCCAGAAGCTGCGCGAGGCCATTGCAGCGCTTCGCTTCAGCGCGGCCAGCGGGGTGAGTCGGCCCAGAAGCACACCGGCGGCTGCATAGGCGAACAGGACCTCCGCGAGGATGACCAGCGCTTGCAATGCCAGTTCCGTGGCAGCCAGCACCCGCGGGCTTCCGTAGAACACGCCGGTGGTCAGTCGATCCATCATCACCACACCGAACACCGCCACCGCCCAAGGCAGAAAGCCCACGCACCACAACGGCCCCAGCCGACCAAGCACCGCACTCATGCGTGGCGCGCCTTCTCCCGACCGAGCGCGGAACGCCCAGGGAAGGAGAACTATCAAAGCACCCCGGCAGGGGACTCCCAGCGCCAGGTTGATGAACAGGTCCGCCCGGTGAAATACACGGGGAAGCGTATCGTAGGCGTTGGGATAGTGAAGCGCGCGCTCGCCACCCAGAGAGAAGAACAACCCCCCGACCAGGTCCGGCAGTGGCCCTCGATAGAACTGGGACAGCAGGAGTAGAGTCAGGCCCTGCACGACCACTTGCGGCACAAACGGAAGGAAGACAAGCGGCCTCCTCGCTGCCGCCAGTGCCGCCAGCCAGCACGATACAAACACGCTTCCGGGCGGCGGGCCCTCCGGGTGAGCTCTCACCCGCCTTGCCTCTCCTCAAAAGGCAGCGAGACCGCAAGCGACTCATCCAACATTCCGGACAGGACCGACAGTCGATCCCACGCATCCTCCGAGGCCTCTCCATCCCCCACCCTGGTAGAGAGACGGACGAGAGCCGCATCCGTGGATCGACCCGCCAGTGCGGACCGCAGCAGCGCGAGCTTCAGGTCCGTCTCCCTTCCGCATCGGCCCCACCGTGTCTCGTACCAGTACTGCGTCACCATCTCACGCTTGTCCCGCAACAGCACAAGGCGCGCGCGTTCCCCCTGCTCAAACGCCTCCACGCTCGTCGTCAGGATCGTCCAGCCCGAACCCGGATAGCAGTGCCGGGGCGAGTGTATTTGCGACCCCACCTTCTGGCTTGCGTGGTAGTCCACAAAGAGCCAGACAGGCTCTCCGCCCTCGGAAGATCGGTACTCGCGGAAGAGAACCTCGTCCGAGCGAAGCGTGTTCAGAATGTCCTCTGGAATGTCCAGGTCTCTGGAGACGAACGAGCCCACTCCACGCGAAATCGCCTCCAGATCCACCCCTCCCGACGGGACTGGAGAGCTGGCACGAAGGCGCATCGCGCCGAACAGCCCTGCCAGCGTCAGTACTATTGCGACCAGCGTCGCGGAGTCTCTTCGACCCAAGCGAGTCCCTCCCGAAGTGCCAGGAGCATTCCCCCGGCGAGCACGAAAAGAAGCAAACCCAACAGCTCATGAAGGCCTCCGCTGACCACATCGGTGCGCCATGCCGCCGCCACTCCCGCAGAGAAACCCACACGCAACACATTCGCCACGATGGACACCGGAACTGCCGCGAGGAACATCATCATGCGCCCCACAGGGCGCCCCGGTCCTCGTCCAGGCACAAGACTTCCCTCCGCCAGCAACGCCGCCAGAGCGGAGAGCGCGACCAGCGACCGCAACCCGCTGCAGGCGTCGGCAACCTCCAGCGTGCAGCCCGGCAGCTGAATGACATTCCCAAGGCGCACGGCTTCCATGCCCGCCATCGTCAAGGCCGTCGCCGTGATCTGCGATGCCAGCAACTGCAGCGGGAATGCCATGGCGTACCAGACCACCGCAGGCAGAGGGATCATGAAGAGCAGATACGCGAACGGGAACCACAATGCACGAAGGCGAGGCACGCCCCAGACCAACAGCGTCCAACCGATCAGGAACAGGACCAGCGAACTTCTCTGCAGGAAGAGTTCCGCGCTCGCGACACCGATCAGCATCTGCATGACGGCCCCGGCCACAACAAGCGCCCCCGGGAAGAACGGACGCGAGGGGATGGCGGAGACCTTCTCCCGTCGATCCCAGAGAAGCCACACGCTGACAACAGGAATGAGGAACCCGTGCGAATAATCCCCCGACCGCATCCAGTCACCCACCAGGTCGGGAATCAGCGTGCCATAGAGTCCCACAAGGGAGAGAAGAAGGACTCCGACCCGGACCCGATCCGTCATCATGGCACCTCAACGACTGGAGCCTCCACCCCAGCGGCTTCCCTGAGCGCGTCGGTCATCGTACCGAACCGGAAGCGCGCAAGGAGATCGTCCAGTCGATCATAGGTCGCGGCGAGGTTCGTGTAGTGCGTCACTCTTCCCAGGCCCCGCACGGGTAGACGAGGCTGCGCAGGATCCAGTTCCCATGGATGCACATACACCACCGCCGGATGTCCCGCACGATTCGCTTGCGTGATGGCAGTGCGGATGATCGCAGGGGGGAACACGCGAAGGTAGCCGCCGCCGCTCGCTCCGACATTGTTGCCGAGCACTCGGAGCGTGGTCAGCGGAAACTCCCGCACCGTCTGTCTTTCCGGCGTGCGAAGAGTGACCGGGAACCGCGAAAACTCAGGCGTCCCGTAGCGCGGGTGACGCACCGGGTAGATACTCGAATCGAACTTGATCCCCCGCTCGGCCAGAACATCCCAGGCCCAGCGGGTTCGCGCATCCATGCTGAAACTCGGCGCGCGGTATCCTTCCACGCTGGCGACCCCACAGCGCATCAGGGCATCCAGCGAGCGGGTCAGATCTTCCGCAAAGGCCTCCGGCGAGAGGCGGTACACCAACTCGTGCCCGTAACCGTGGCTGGCCACCTCATGCCCGGCATCGGCAATCTCCGCCACAAGGTCCGGCTGACGCTCCGCCACCCAACCCAACACGAAGAAGGTAGCCCGCGTGTCTCGCATCTCAAGCAGTGACAGCAAGGTCCGCGTGGAGTCCACGACTCGTGACGGATACGAGTCCCAGGCCGACCGATCCACCAGCGCGTCGAAGTTCGACACCTGGAACCACTCCTCCACATCCACGGTCATGGCGTTCAGCAAGCGCCACCTTCTCTCTTCGACGGCCCTCGTTGCTCCAGTGCGCTCTGAAGGACCCGCTCGTAAGCCAGCGCGGCGGTGTCCCAATCGTGGTGCGCGCGAACGAACTCCAGCGCGCGCTTCGCCATCGCATCCGCCTCGATGGGATTCTCCAGTAGATGCGTGATCTTTGCCACCATCCCGGCGGAGTCCTCCGCAATGTGAAGGTGTTCGGCGTCCACCGCATCGATCCCGCGAGTGGCTGTGTGCGAAGCCACGACCGGCACTCCGGCAGCCATTGCCTCCAGCACCTTGTTCTGCACTCCCTGCGCGATCCGAAGCGGCACCACCGCGATGGCCGCCCCCCAGAGCCAGTTGCGGACATCCGGAACATCCGGCGCAACCTCAACACCGGGGAGACCGCTCAAGGCCCGGACTCCCGCTCCTGGACGCCGTCCCACGATGCGCAGGCGCGCCGTTGGGAACCGGCGGCGTACCGCAGGAAAGACCTCGCGCGCAAACGCGGTGATCCCCTCCGAGTTGGGGAGATAGTCGAGCGCCCCCACAAACACAAGGTCCGCCGTCCCCGGTCGGGCGCAGCCGCGTTGAAGCCTGGCGAGATCCACTCCCATCGGAACCACATCGATGCGGCTCTCTTCACAGAACCCGGCAAGCAGGTCGCGTTCCGCATCCGAGACCACAATGCTCCGATCAAACTCGCCCACCAGGCGTTGCTCATCCGCGCGCAGGAGCCGGGCTTCCAGAGCATAGACCAGCCGTTTCCCTCCTCGCGCTCGACACGCGTACTGCCGCCACTTCTCGGAATCGACATCCACCAGGTCGAGCACGCGTGCGCCGTCGAACGCCTTGAGATACCCGGCCATCCCGGAACAGTACGCCAGGGCAACATCGGGCGTGCGTTCTTGAAGAATCCGGTCCACCGAACGGGAAAGCTCTGTTGAATGAAAGTAGCCTGAGGTCAGCGATCGTCCTGAAGCCGCCGCCATCAAGCCTCGGACGATCCCCTCAGCCCGTGGCCGCCGCCGGGCCGTCAGTTCCGCCGCCCAGGAGCACGACTCGCGCATCGTCTCCAGTTCGGAGTCCTCGTCGTACAGGCAAGCCACCTCCACGCGATGGCGCGCGGCAAGCCTCTTCAGCAGGTGATGCGATCGGATCTTGTCGCCCTTGTCGGGAGGCCCGGGAGGCCTGTGTGAAACAAAGAGTATCTTCACGAGGCGATCTCCGACTCCGATGAGGCTCCACCGCTCCCCCTCATCCCCGCGTGAAGTGCATCCGACTCCGCAGGGTGTTGCGACTGATTCCGAGGACTCGCGCCGCACGCACCTGGTTCCCGTCGCAGTGACGAAGTGCTTCCGTCACGAGAGTCTGTTCTACAAGATCCATGCATGCTCGGTAGACTCCCTGCCCCTCGGTTGCACGCTCTGTGCGCAAGAGTGCACGCGACGCGCGAGCCACCTCCCGCTGAAGACTCTCCAACGGATTCGAGTCGATGGATTCGCCACCCACCGCCTGCCGGAGAAACGGGAAGTCCTCTCTGTCCAGTACTCCTGTCCTGTTTAGCACAACCGCGCTCTGTATGGCATTCTCGAGTTCGCGGACATTCCCTTCCCACGGACTTCCCTGGAGCATCTCCAGGGCTGCGCGAGTAATCCCTCGCATCGGCTGTCGGCCGGTTTCCGCGTACTTGCGAAGGAAGTGCTCCGCTAGAATGCGAATGTCTCCATGCCTCTGTCTGAGTGGCGGCAGGAACAACGAGACCACTTTCAGCCGATAGAAGAGATCAACCCGGAACTCGTTCTTCCGCATCTCCTTCACAAGGCTCTTGTTCGTCGCCGTGACCACGCGGGCATCGGTGGTCAGGCTCTCCTCGCCACCGACTCTCTCGAAGGTCTTCTCCTGCAGCACGCGGAGGATCTTCGCCTGAGTCGCCAGGCTCATGTCGCCGATCTCGTCCAGGAAGATGGTCCCGCCGTCGCACTGTTCGAACTTCCCGCGACGCATGCCCACCGCACCGGTGAAAGCCCCCTTCTCATGCCCGAACAGTTCGCTTTCCAGAAGGGTCTCCGGAATGGCTGCACAGTTGATCGCTACAAAGGGTCTCCCCTGGCGGCGGCTGTTCTCATGGATCGTCCGCGCAGCGAGTTCCTTCCCGGTTCCGCTCTCCCCTTGCAGGAGGACGGCCGCGTCGGACTTCGCGATCCTGCCGATCATCTTGAATATCTCGATCATCTCCGCGCTGCGCCCTACGATCGCCCCTGGTCCGTCGTCTCCCGCTTCGGGGAGGAGCCCTGCGTCGGGCACTGCCAAGGCCCCCGCGCTTCGAAGTATGTTCTCGGCCATCTCACGAATCGCGTTATCGCTGTCCGGCTTTGCGACATAGTCGTACGCTCCGGCATCCATGAACGCGATGGCCCCGCGGGTGCTTCCCCTTCTCGCCAGCACCAGAACGGGTACGCCGCTTCGCAGGCGATGCGCATGCTCAATCAGGCGGAGGTCGTCCTCGCTCGCCTCGTTCCGCACCGCCATGACCAGCGACGGCGGGTCGTTCTCCAACGCGTGGACCGCCTCACCCGTCGTGCTGAGGGAAGTGACTTCACACTGCAGCGTGCGCAGTGCTTCTACCGTTCGGGCGCGTGACTTCGCGTCCGATTCCACATACAGGATTCGCTTCATCCCCATCCTCTCCGGTGTCGATGCGTGGTTGCGCTTCCAGACACCTCCCGCATCGCACGAACCATGCCATTTCCGACGCGCCACAGATGTGCAGCGACCGCAAGAGTCGTTCAAGGTCAGCCAGCAGCGAAGCGGCGGGGCGTGCAATCTGCACGAAGCCATTGCGAAGAGGGTGCCGAGGACGGGGTACCGCCTCGTGAAAGGACGGGGGCTTCCCGGTCAGCGCAGGAGGACCATCTTCCTTGAGTGGATGTCCTGGCCGATGCGAAGCCGGGAGAAGTAGACGCCAGAGGCCAGTGCATTCCCTTCGCCGTCGCATCCATCCCACCGGACCGTATTCTCATCACCCGCGGCCGCGTCTTCAGCGAAGAGGGTGCGGACGCGTCTTCCGTTCAGGTCGAATACCGCAAGGACGGTGCGCTGCGGATCAGGCCCCGCGCCGGCGGGAACCTGGAAGGTGATCGAGGTGCCTGCCTGGGGCGTGAATGGATTCGGGCGACTCTGCCCCAGCGTCCGGAGGTCCAGCCAATCCCCGGGATCGAACACCACTCCCGGGCTTCTTCCACTCTCGTTGCTCCCGGAATCCCGCGCCGTGATCGCATACTCATAGGAGGTGCCGGCCACCAGACCCTCATCTCCCCAGGCGGTGTCCCCGGTCACTTCGGCATTGAGAATGGACCAACCCTGATTGGAGCCGGGCTGGTGGACCCGGCGATACACATGATACCCGAACAGGTCCGCCTCGGAGTTCGGCGCCCATCGAAGCGCCACTCCGTCCTCTTCCGTGAAGGCGGTGATCTCAAGTCCCAGAGGAATGCCCGGTGGGGTGGTGTCCACGCCCGGTCCGCCCGGCAACGCAAAGCTCCCGCCGAGAAGAGAGATGTTCCCGGACAAGTCCGAAAGCTCAATCTCGAAGAGGTAGGTCAAGCCGTCCATCAGCCCCCCCAGAATCACCGAGTGGGAGAGCGACGGCGCTACGGCGGAACCGAGCGGAAGTGTGTTCCCGGCGGGAGAGCCCACTCCCCAACGGATCTCCCCCCAGGAGGGTTCCGTCGTGAGAAAGTCCATCCGAGCCTGACTCAGCGTGAAGGTGTACTCGGGCGTGCTGATCTGGGGTGGCTCCTCATCCTGGGTGATTGTGAAAGCCTGGACCGCAGAGACCGAGACATTCCCCGAACCATCCGCGGACAACACGCGGAAGTAGACGGTCTCCCCGGGAGCCACGCCCGCGACGACTGCGGCGTGCGCCAGCGTCAACGAAGGGTCCAGCACCGTGGAGGAAGTACAGGACGAATCCGCGCCATACTCCACGCGCCCGTCAGCCGGTTCGTCCGTATTCCACACCACGACGAGATTCTCGCCCGTACCGTCTACCGATGCACCCAGCCCGCTGATGGCTGGGGGTACAGCATCCGTCGCCGCCACCGTAATCTGCGAGACATCCGTGGTGTCCGCATTGCCGGAGGCGTCGGCCGAAGTGCTCCGGTAGTGAACCGTCGTCCCGGCGTTGAGCCCCGAAACCTGAAGTTCATGGAAAGTCGTCAGAAGACCATCGCTCACAACATTGGCCAGATCTCCGGACCCCGGCCACGCCGGGTCCCATTCGATCGCCGAGGTCGCGGGTTCATCCGTGCTCCAACGGAAGATCAGCGTGCCGGGGACTTCTTCCTGAGCGGACAGGTCGCTGATGGTCGGCGCAGTCATGTCGGCTCCCGCCGGGGCGGAAGGCGAGTTGGATAGATCCCCGACCTGAAGCGCATCATCCACCGCGCGGATTCCCACATGCCAGACCTCTCCCCCTCCCAGACCCGTCAGGATCATGCTCTCCGCAGATCCGGCCTGCCCCGGAATGGGGGCCCCGGGAACCGGTGTGGCGTCCGACCAGTCTTCGGCCGTGAGGAGCGGCCCCGCGGAGCGCCGCACGAGATAGCTGATGGCCTGGCCTTCCACCCCGTCGTCGCCGGTGGCAGTCCACGCCAGGGAGATCTCTCCCTCACCCGGTCCGCTCACTGCCGCAAGGTCCGTGATTGCGCCCGGGGGAATGGTATCCGACGGCCCCTGCGAGGAAGCCTGCCGCATATACTCCTGTCCCGAGCCCGCCACGACCTGATGCACCTTGGCCTGAAGGAACTCATGAGTCGGGCAGGTGAAGCACCAGGGGTACGCGGAAGCATCTTCGAAGCCCACGCGGGCAATGTCGCGATACCGTTGAGCCACGACAGGGTCCGGCTCATGCCGACCCGCGAAGGTGAACGCATCCGAAGCCCTCAGCGTCCACATATTCACATTGTTGCCACCGGGAATATTCGTCCCGTCCCCCTCCACCTGATAGTGAAAGAATCCGGGACTTCCCGCATCCCTGTCCACCCAGGCGCGCGCCTCCATGAACTCCGCATACCCAAGGAGCGAATCGATGGCCTCCTGCTCCACCGTTCCCTGCTCGATGGCCATTGCCTCAACAAAGCGACCGAGGTTGCGCATGAGAATCGCAATCATCCATGGTTTGCACCGCCAGGTGCCCGACCCCGGGCTCTGCACAAACTCCTTGGTATCCGCGTGGCTCTCGGCGATCAACTTGTGTGCCGCCTGGTAGTATCGTGAATCCCAGGTGAGGAGATACATGTCCGTCAGGATCTGGAGCGCGTGTCCCGGGCCGCGCTCTTCATCCTCGGTCCCGCTTGCACCCGGCATCCCCGGCCCATTCTCCACACGCCAGGTAATGTTCTCTCCCACTTCCAGCGCGCCCTCCAGGACATCGCGATCCCCCGTCAGGTAGTACCAGGCGAGCATCCCCCGATTCCATGAGTGCGCCGCGTTGGGATTGTCCCCTCGGTGCGGATCATCAAAGCCGCTCTTGCCGTGACCGGTGTGATTCCACATCCCTCCCCACATCCACGGAAGCGGACCGGTGTGCACATGGTAAATGTCCACATCGGCGGTATGCTCATTCCCCTCCGCCGCGAGTTTCCACCACTTGTCCGACAGGTCATCGTTCAAGCCCGTGGTGCGAAGCGCCTGCTGAATGAACGCGAACCCGGAGTCGTACTCCAGGTTGTTGGCCGCGTTGTTCGTGTTCGGCGGAGCCCCGCCTCCTTCAAAGTCGCTCCAGACATCTCCGAAGTCCTGCCAGCCGTAGAAGTCAGACTGCTCGCGAATCGAAAGGTAGCCGTCCGCCCCGTACCCGTTGTGCGCTTCGTACTCCGGGAACGCAACCGGGTCGTAAGGTTCCAGATCGTCGAGCGCCTGACTGTCGCAATACCAGGACGCAGGAGCCATCGCGCGGAGCGGTTCCTGAAATGCAAGCGCGGAGGCGGCGACGCCACCGGCCACTTCGTCCCCGGCGTGGAAGTGGTACTGAACCCAATGCGACTTTCGTTCCCCGGGACGATGTTCAAACGGAAGCGAGAAATCACCCGGGAAGAGACCCACCGTGACCGTGCCGTCCGGAGAGACCATGATCTTGTCCGGGAAGTTCTCCCAGAAGTGACGGATGGCGACCGACAGCCCGCGCGTTCCGTCATGGATGTCGGCGAAGCCCTGCGCCCGGGATCCGCTTTCCAGAAGCGTCTGCCCGTGTCGGATTTCGTAGCCCGAGAAGGTGGTTCCGCCGCTCACCTGCCAATACTGGCCCCCGCTGGAATCCTGATACAGCCATGCGTCCGACAGGAGATCTCCCGATGCGATCCCTCCGGCGGGGTCGCCCTGAAGCGCGAAGCTCGGGCTCCCCGAAAGGCTCAACCGCGTGACGAGCGAGAGGTCCTCCATCTGAAGACTCCCTGACGAGCCTCCGACCGGGCCTTCGCCAGCCAGCCAGCGACACTTCGGCTGCCCGCCGTTGCTGTAGGTATCGGTCGGGGTGCGATTGATCTCCGCAAAGCGAACATGCACCTCTTCTCGACCCCGGTACGCGTATATGCGGCCGGAGTAGTCCAGATGATCCCCTGCGGTTCCCGAGTGCACGCCCTCAAATCGAATGACCACACGCAGCGGCCCCGCTTCCTCCACCTCAAGAGTCGCGGGAACCCCGTTCGCGGATGTGTAGTTCTCTCCATCGGTGCCCACGACCCGGGAACCGGTCGAACTCCCCGGAGAGACCAGCCGCTCCGACTCCGCAAACGAGCCGTCCTGATTGAGGTCGATCCAGGCTTCGTCGAAGAGGTTGAATCCGTTGCGTTTCAGAGTGAAGCGGAGGGGGCCCGTGTTCACGGTCACCGTCTGACCGTCATCCACCGCACTGAGCACGCCGGACGGCGCATCGCCGGCTCCAGAGGTGAGCTGATAGATCGCGGTTCCATAGGCGGAAACCGTGGCCGGGAACGACACCTGCAGCCACTTCACGGACCCGTCTGACCACTCGGCCAGCGACCGGAACTGCGCGTCGACCCCACCCATGGCGGCTTGCTGTTCGTCGAGAAGCTCACCCCGGGGAATGGGAACACCCGAAGTGACGATCTCCGCGGAACGCGGGACGCCTGCGGTCTCACGGATTCGCAGCGGAACATCCAGAGCGGAAGCGTCCCGCGCGATTCCTCCACTCACAAGACAAACCGCCGTCCCGACGGCCGCCATCCAGAGCTCAGTTCGACGAATCAATGGGGGGCCTCCACAAACCACCTGCCACATACCTTCGGGACCATCCGTCGCGAGTGAGGCTCGCAGACCCGGTCCGGCCGAACTCTCCCTACGCAAGGAAAGTGCCGGTTGGCGTGCAAAGCCGCATAGACCTCCAACTCATTGAAGAACCACAAGTCCGACAGCCGATCGCCAGATTTTCAGGCCGTGGGGGAGTCAGCCGCTGTCCGCATGCTGACCACATCGGGAGTGCTGTTGCTCACGCCTTGCACAGTTCCAGCTCCCGCGGAAGCACAGTTCCAGCTCCCGCCGGAAGCCACTACCTTGCGTGGGCACTCCCGTGCCGGGTTGCCACCCCCTCGCCCTGCCGCGCCATCCGCACACCCGACAACGGAGGTAGGATAGAATCGCGCCAACATGGTGACAAGGAATATGTCTGGCAGCCGGGGGCACTTCGTCGGCCGCGCGACGCGTCCCTGGGGCTGCCCGGACCGCCCGCGGGAGACGGATCTCAGGGGAGGTGACGCACGATCGGAGGCCCCAGAATGCGGGTGACAGACAGCGGCAGGCGCTGCCAGATGCGAACGGCAAGCCGGAAGCGCGGATTGTCCGGATTCAGCTCCGGAAGCCCCCCTCCGGCCGAAAGGAGGTACTCCCACCGGAGCGGAACGGGCTCCGCGCCCCACTGGCGCTTGAAGCGGTACGGGCCCGATCCCTCGGTGGACCGCCCGAAACAGAATGTGCGCAGCCCCGTCTCGCAGGCGTCCCGGATGGCATCCCAGTAGAGCAGCATATTGGGGGAATCGCGACGGAACTCGCGGCGTGACGCGGCCCAGTGGATCTCCGTAAACCCATTGTACTGGAGGCACAGTCCCCCTGCGGCGGCCACCCCATCCCGCTCCACCAGCGTCAGTCGGCAGTGGTCGCCGAAAGCACCCAGCACCGCCCGGAAGAAGCCCGGGGAGTAAACCGGCGTGCCCAGATCCCTCATGTTGACTGCGAAGAGTTCCTGGAATGTGGCCAGATCCTCCTCCCCCTGCCCTTCGCGAACTTCCAGTCCTGCCCGCTCCGCCTTGCGCACCAGGTTCCGCACTTTCGGCCCGACTCGCTTCCAGAGGAGCTCGGGGTCCGCGTCCAGCGTCAAAGCCATCGACACCTTGGCGGTTCGGGCGGGAAGGCCTCCGATGGCCTCTGCTTCCGTATGCCGAAGCTCACAGTAGGCCGAACCCGTCTCCCGCAGCAGCGTCTTCGCTCCCTCCAGGAGTGCGTGGCGGGCGCGGTCCGTTTCAGCCAGGATTCCCCCGCGATTCAGGAAGGGCATCGACACGAGGTACTTGCCGAAGACGAAGTGAGAGAACGCGAAGAGTGGGAGCACCCCTTCGATTCGCCCCTTGGACTCCGCGATCAGGTAGATGGGTTCCTGGCCAAAGGCCTCTTGAATCACGGATGCCCAGCCCGCTCGATGATAGAGCGTCGCCCCCGGCACGCGACCTGCGAAGTCATCCCAGCGGGACTCATCGCCCTTGGCCAGACGAGTCCATTTCACGGGCGCGGGGGATTCTCCCGTCATGCTCCCTCCGACTCCGTCCGCTCTCCCCTTCGCCCCACAATCCGCGCGGGGGAACCCACCGCAATGCCCCCGTCGGGCACCGGGTCCCTGACGACACTTCCCGCTCCGATCACGCACTTGTCACCAATGTCAGCCATGACCAGCGCTCCGCTTCCAATCCAGGAGTCCCGCCCGACACAGACTCGTTCGAATCGGCCTCCCTGCTCTCGAACCGGGATCTCCTCATCCTCGAAGGTATGTTGCCGCCCGCCCGACATCACCTCCACTCCTGACGCCAACAGCGCATCGTCACCCAGCTCCACCAGACCCAGATTGCAGCGGGTGCCGACATAGACCCGTCTCCCGATGCGCGCGCCCCGCTTCGACAGCACCGTCCCGAACCCTATGCAGCAATCGGACGAACATCGGTCAATCGAAAGACGCAGAAACTCCCGGCGCAGGTACTCCCCCACTACGCCCGGCACCAGCGACATTTCCTGACTGACGCCGTGGAATGCCCGATCCGGGTCGACCAGAATGCACTCCATGCGGTAGATCAAGTACCGCGGGATTATGCTCACCCGGCACACTCCCCGGGCCATCGCCTTGAGAGCCTCTCTCACGATTTCTCTCCCACTCGGATGAGAACCTCTTCCACCTGTCGCGCCGTATCTTCCCACAAACACTTTCCGCCTCGCGATGCAATCGCTCTCCGATCCCATTCTCGCGAGAGTGCGATCCGGATCGCGTCCGCCAGACCAGAGCGGTCTATGGATTCTACCAGAAGCCCATTCTCCGTCCCTCCCACCACATCCGGAGTGCCCCAGACCGCCGTCGCCACGACCGGAGTCCCGCAGGCCTGCGCCTCCACCAGAACATTCGCGCGCCCTTCCTTCTCACTCGCCAGACAGAAGAGATCGCTCGCCTGGTAGTACGGGGGAAGGTCCTCGTGCGCGACCGCGCCCAACAGCGTGACCCGATCCGACACACCACACTCCTCAATGGTCCGATGAAGCTCGGCCGTGATGTCGCCCTCTTCCCCAGGGCCTCCCGCAATCACAAGCCGGGCGCGGGGCACACTCTCCAGCACCTTCGGCAAAGCCCTCACCAACTGGCAGAATCCCTTTCGTGCCACAAGATGCCCGACAGATAGAATGACCCGCGCTTCCGAATCCCAACCGAGATCCCGGCGAGCAGCACTGGCTTCACCAAAGCAAAACCGCGACGCATCCACGCCGTTTTCCACCGTTCTCACTCGCGCAGCGGGCGCTCCCGCCTCCAGCGCCGCAACCCGAAGCGCGTCGGCCACCGGCATGATTCCGTCGGCGTTTCTCAGCGTCCACCGGACCTGTGACCATCGACAAGGGAAACGGGGCAAGTCGTTGATGTCGTGCCCGCGCAGAGTCACGGTCACCGGCACTCGCAACACACGGCCCAGCCACACCGCCGCCCAGCCATCCGGGAACGCCAGATGCGCGTCAATCCGGTCCACCGGAAAGTCGCGCCGCATTCGCAGCGCAGCCGCCAGGCACGCCGCGAAGAGGAACACTCCATCCAACGGCTTCAGGATACGCGGGATCGACAGGAATCGGGGATACCCCACCGACACTCCCCGCCAATCCGCATGCTGCGGGATTCCGCGACGGTGCGCGTATCGAGCCATGCGCGACACAAGAGGGAAACTCGGAATGGGGCACAGCACCCGAACCGGGAAGCGCTCCGCCATGGCGCGCACGCGCTGCTCCACGAACAGCGCGTGAACGGGTTGGGCCGCATTCGGATAGAGCGTACTGATCACGAGAACATTCACAGGCCGGCTCCCGCCACTTCTTCCGCCTCTCCGAGTGCGCGAGAAAACTCCTCGGTTCGCGCTTCCCAGCCTTCGGACTTCATCGCACAGGATCGAGCGGCGCGTTTCACCGGGTCCTCCGAAAGAGCCGCCCGAAGCGCGTCCTTCCACGCCATCGGGCCTCCGGCCGGGTAGAGATGCTCTCTGAGGACCACAACCTCCGGGAGCGGCGTGGCAACCACGGGCAGGCCAGCGGCCAGGAACTCACGCAGCTTCAAGGGGTTGATGCAGTCCGTCAAAGTCGATTCCACATACGGAAGAAACGCGGCATCCAGCGCAGACAGCACGCCCGGAACCTCCGCATACGGCACCGCATCGCGGAAGTACACATTCGGGATGGCATCCAGCTCGCAGCGTGGCAATTGCCGTGGCCCGACGAACACAAACGCTACCTCCGGCATCTCCCGTGCGATCTCGCCCACGAGTCTCACATCCAGCCGCAGGTCCACCAATCCGGTCAAGCCCACACGGGGTTGCGGGATCTCCTGCAGGTGGGAGGACTCTCCCCGGTTCCCCTCCGCGAAGGTTCGCCAGTCGACACCATGGCGCAGGAGGCGAACTCGCGAATGCAGGAGAGACTTCGCGTCGAAGAGTTCCTGCGAGGTCGCAACGACAAGATCCACTTTCCTCAGAAGCTCCGCCTCCATCTCACGCATGGCGCCGCGGGACGCTCCCGGCCACTCGGAGAACTCATCCACACAGTAGTACACGCTGGCGCACTCGCCCACTTCTCCCACGAGCGAGAACGCATTCGGAATCGTCGTGACCAGAAACGGATTCCGCATCCCATACGCATCGATGGCTTTCCGGACCGACCTTCGGAGAAGATGCCCATTGAGCGACCGAAAGGGGCGCCACTGATCGAAAGGGGTCATCACCGGGTTCCACACCTCCACGATCTCCCCGGCAACCTCCCCTGGCGCCCTCCCCATCCATCCACGAAACTTGTCGCGAACGCGGGCGAAGTCCGACGCGGAGAAACTGGAAGCCCGCGTGCCGATGGTATTCACCCAGAGCACACGGTTCTCGGGGGCGAGTCGTTGGAAGAGGTGCTGGCAACTGGAAGGGTGACGCCCCCAGTCATCCGCAAGGACGACAAAGTCGCGGCCTCGAATCACTGCGCGCCCTCCTTCAGAAGGTCGCGGTAGATCCCCTGATACGCGCTCATCATACTCGCCTCGGTGAATCGCTCTTGAACGCGTGTCCGGCCCGCCGCGCCATAGCGCTTCGCCAGATCCGGGTTGAGGAGCACCGCTTCCAGCGCCTCGGCCATCTCCTGGACTCCGCCTCTGGGGACGAGACGCCCCGTCATTCCGTCCTCCACGATCTCCGGATTCCCCCCCACATCTGTGGCCACGACGGGCAGCCTTGATGCCATCGCCTCCAGCAGCGTCACACTGGTGCCCTCGGACAGCGAACTCAAAGCGAAGACATCCCAGGTGGCCATAAGCATTGGAATATCGCGCCGCACACCCAGGAAACGGACTCGCTCCTTCACGCCCAGCGACCGCGCGAGGCATTCCAGCTCCGGCCGAAGCGGACCCTCCCCCGCCAGGACCAGGCGAACCTGCGGGACACGATCCGCAAGAACTGCAAACGCGCGAAGCAGAGTCTGGTGGTCTTTGACCGTGTCCATCCGGGCCGCCAGGCCCACGACCCGGTCATCCGGATCCAGTCCCTGCGACTGACGAACGGCTTCGACTTTCGTCTGCGCTCCGCCAAAGCGGGCCGGGTCGATTCCATTGTAGACAATGCGCACCCGCGAAGACGGCAGTGCCTCATTCTCTTCCAGACACCGTGCCACAAACCCGCTGACCGCCACCACCATGTCTGTCGCGCGCAGCAGAACCCGATTGAACAGAATCCTCTTCCATCTGCGAGAATCCGGGTAGTGCCTGCCGTGCTCCGTAAACAAGACTCGCGGCCGCCGCCTGACCCGGGCCGCCCCCGCCAGCGTTGCGTAGAACCAGGGCGTGTACTGGTGCGCATGCACAAGATCCACGCGCGCGCTCGTCAGGCATTTCCTCAACCGAAGCACCATACCGATGTCGACGCCGGGTCTCCGCTTCAGGTGGGTCACGGGGATGCCCATTCCCTTCAGTTCCTCTCCGAGGGCGCCGATGTCGTCCAGCACAAACACATGAAAGTCGTACTCGTCCGAGTACCGCGAAATCAATCGGTGAACGAGGACCTCTGCTCCGGCCACCTTCATCGAATGAAGAACATGGGCCACCCGGGGCTTCATGCGATCCGAGCCTCCACAGGTTGCTTCTTCAGGCGGGCCGCCGTCACCCGGTCCAGCGACTGAACGAGAGCCACCAGCAGATAGAAGAACTCGAAGTCTTCCATCGACAGGAAGAAGCCGCACACAAGGTAACCGATCAGGCTTCCGGAGAATGCTCCTTCCAGCGTCCTGACGGTACGCCGCTGTTCCTCCTGCAAGAGGGGGATGCGCTTCCGCGTCCTGTAGAGAGAGAGCGCCGTCAGGACAATCAGTGCGCTATAGGCGCCGACCGCCACGAATCCGCACTCCGCGGCCAGCTGAACCCAGGAGTTGTGCGCCACCCTCGGGTGCGAGTTCGAATAGTACGGAAACGCTGTCATGTATCTTCGCAGGCCTACTCCGAAAAGCGGGTTGGATGCGGCCATCTCCATTCCGGCACCCCACGACTCCAATCGGCCCGTCGCGGACGCATCCTCCTCATACTCTCCGATGGTCGCGAGCCTGTCCCGATACTCCGACCCTGCCAGGCGCACGAAGAAGGCGACCCCCACCAGGAGGATCCCCAGGCGAAGCCACCGGCTCTTCTCGCGAAGAGCAATCCATGCCATCGCCCCGCAAAGTCCCAGGAACCCTCCCCGGGAGAATGTGATGAAGACCCCGTGCCACGCAAAGGGGAGAAGCCCCAGGAGTCCCAGCGACACGAGACGGTTCTTGCCATACCTCATGAAGTACCAGATGAACGGCACCGCCATGACCATGACCATCGCGAAGTCGTTCTCGTCGTAGAAGGTCGCGCCCGGACGACCGGGGCCGTGGACATGTCTCCATCCGTGGAACAGGTATCGGTCGTTGGCCCAGAGGCACAAGTAGCCGATCGAGATCGCGATGACCCATGACAGCACGGCGAGCTTCTTCTCGGAGGTGGCCAGCGCCAGAACCACGAAATAGATGATGAACATCTTGTTGTAGTAGGCCATCCACTTGGCCTCCGGCACTCCGAAGTCGCCGTACTGCGTGGACAGGTAGAGGAACAACCACTGAACCAGAACAAACAGGCACTGTGGCTTGCGAAGGAAGGACAGATCCGGTCTTACTGAGAAGTGCAGCATGGCTGAGACGAGCGTCGCCCCGGAGACCAGTGCCGTGAGGCGGGCATCTGCCAGTCCCCAGAACACTTCCTGCGGTCGGAGAAACGCCAGGATGAAGTAGACCACCACTCCGAGAAACGGCGCGGCCATGACAGCCACACCCACGATCATCGTGCCGAAAAGCGCCATGGCAAGGCGCATCGGGAATGTGACGACAATCCAGCCGGCCAGGAGAGCGAGTCCGAGAAGAAGCGCAAGCCCCAGGGATTCCCGCTTCGCCATGAAGCGTGGAATCTCGTGAAGTCGCCAGCTTCCAGCCGGGTCCACAGAACCGAAGCGTCGGTCTTCTGTGCACCGATCCGGGTTGGGAGCCCCCTCCCGGTGGGAAGGCGGCGCGGATTCCGGCGGAGTCACTGGGGAGTTCCGGCGCGCTGGAATCCTCCACACGCCCACTTCAGCATATCCCGGTATCTCGGGAGGATTTCATCGCGCAGCAGAGCTCTCTTGCCACCCCGCACCACGCACGAGCGAATCCCCTCCAGAATCAGCCAGAACAGCGCAGCACTCCCCATCAGGCACCGGTAGATCAGCGCATCGGTCACTCCCCGGTTTTTCCGGAAGAAGTAGTTCATGGATTCCAGTGTCTCCACAAACATCCGGCTCGCAACCTGAGAACTGGAACTCTCGGACAGATGGAGGATGTTTGCCGAGGGGACATATCGGATTCCCATGCCTTCACGACCGACACGCCAGCAAAGATCCAGGTCCTCGCCGTACATGAAGAAAGAATCGTCCAGCCCGCCCACGGCTTCGATGATCTCGCGGCGCACCATCATGCAACAGCCCGACACCGCCTCCACAAAGCGTTCATCCAGGTGGTCCCACGATCCCATACGAAACTGACCGGTCATCGGATGATGGGGGAACTTGTGCGGGAGACCCGTGACTTCCAGGACCTGATTCCAGAGAGTCGGAAAGCGCCGCGCACAGGAGAGTTGGATCTGCCCCGAAGGAACACGAACCATCGGCCCCACGGCTCCGGTTCCCGGGTAGGAGTCCAGCGAATCCCGCAGTATGCGCACCGCCCCCTCCGAGACTTCCGTGTCCGGGTTGAGCAGCAGCACGAACCGCCCTGAGCACCGCGCGAAGCCGAGGTTGTTCCCGCCGGAAAACCCCAGATTACGGCCAGCCTGAATACCGATGACGCTCGGGTACTTCTCGGCAAGCATCTCCATCGTTCCGTCCCCGGAGTCATTGTCGACAACGATGACTTCCATCGCCACGCCCGGTGAGCGCGACAGCAGCGTTTCCAGACAGCGATCCAGAAGATCCCGCACGCGCCAGTTCACAATCACCACACTGACATCCGGGCGATCCGGAAGCGACTCCACGCTAGTCCGCCTCCGAGCCCGTGGATGCCGATGCCCCGAGACGCCAGATCTCGATGTGGTAGCCGGGCGAATCGTCATCCGCGGGGTCAAATGCAGCGACCAGTCGGCACTCCGGGTCCGCCAACATCTCTTCACGGAAGGCCAGGCGCTTCGCCACGATCTCTTCACGGAATCGGCCCCGTCGCCAGTTGCCCGGCGTGAACGCCTCCCGCCGGATCACCGCGTACTCAGCCCCGAGCAGACGGTACTTCTCCAGCGTGTCCCACAACTCGAAGTCCCGGACAGCCAGAAGGTCATAGCAGATTCGCGTTTCCCACGCGTGCATACGGAGACGCCAGAGCTCCGCCTTTCCGGCATCGGTCAGCTCCAGACGCATGACCATCTCGAGAATCCCGTCCTCATCCGGACGAAGGGGGATCGACTGTTGAGAAGGATCCTCCGGGAAGCCCTCCAGAAGAACCGTGGTCCCGTTCGCGACATTCGCCTCCATCCACTCCGCCGCAAGGGTCCTGGTGTCCGTTCGAGTCATCTTCTGGTTGAAGCGGACGCTCTCCGCGGCAGGTCCCAGCACCAGCATCAGCGCGACGAGCATCCCCACGGGAGCCATCACCGCGCGATCCAGGCGAAGCGCACGAAGGAGTCCATCCAGTCCCAGCCCGGCCAGCAGACACAACCCGGGAAGCATGGGGACGATGTAGCGATCGTAGTACAAGTGAGGAGAGGAGGTCGCCGTGATCAGCACGAAGAACGGCAGCAGGAACGACAGGTGCAAAAGCATGGCCCCTGCCCTTCTCCGAAGGCCAAACACCACACCCATCAGCGCAAGGCTGAGTCCAACCGGACCCTGGGAGTGCAGCAGTGAGCGAAAGTAGAACCCCCACAGACTCACGCCGCGCACCATCTCCGACGCGTCTCCGGGATCTCCAGGCGCCCCGGAATTCGTGCCGCCGAAGAACCCCAGCGCTTCCGAGAAACCGAGAACCACGCCCGGGTTGAGCCCCACATACAACCCGCAAGCTCCGAAGAAGGGCAGCCAGGTGGCCTTCGTGAAGAGGCCGCGTTCTTCGTCACGCCCCCCCCTGGCCACCCCACCCCTTATCATGGAGTTCACGAAGTACGGCACGAACAAGACGATGGCGGGCACCTTGTGGAGGAGTGCAATCCCCGCCACCAGCGCGAAGGCCCAGCCGCGAAGGCGCCGCACGCCGCAGGCCTCCTCCACGATCATCGCGACCGCCCAGAATGTGAAGAGAGCCATCGGGACATCCACCGTGACCGTGTGCGATTCCACGACATGGCGGAAGGAGAACGCGAGGAACCACGCGGCATAGAGACCCGCACCCACCCCTGCGAGGCGGCGTCCGTGGCGCCAGACCTTCCATATCGTCCAGGTCCCGAGGAAGGCCACCGTGACACGCCCGATCTTCCAGAACACCGTGGGATCCTTCGCGAACTCCATGGCAAAGGCATCCACGCTGTTCACCGCCCCCTGCACACGCTGCACCAGGAAGTACACCCCATACTCCACGCAAAGAAGCATGTAGAGGCCGCCCTTGGCCCAGCGCTCGATGTCGAAGCCTCCCTTTGCGAGGCGCAGAGCGCGATGGACCTCGAACGCTTCGTCCGAATGGAAGATATGGGGAAGCCCGAACGAATCTCCCCACAGGCGCATGACCAGTCCGACGCACAGCGTCGTCAGAAGAAACAGGAACGCGCGCACATTCAGTCGGTTTCCTTCCTCAGTCATCCCGGCCTCCTTTGCGAGCTATCGGAACAAAGAGCGTGAGTACCCCCCCGATCATCGCCAGCGTCAAGGAGACCGCGAGCCATGACAGACTGAGCGCGACGGCACCGGAAGCCTCAAAGCCGGAAGCACGGAAGAACACTTCGTAGGCGGTCTCCCGAACCCCCAGCCCACCGAAACTGACCGGGATCATGGTGGTCGCCTGCACGACCGGCACCAGGGCCACAAGGCTCTTCACAGGTGCCACCCCGCCCAGGCCCGCCGATAGAATGGCGTTGGACGCGATCAACAGCGCCTGCCAGCCCAGCGACAGGACGCCCGCTGTGACCAGCGCACCAGGGCGAAACCCGTACGCGCGAACCTCCAGAGCGGTCCGCCTCATCCCGCCCCACAAGCGCGACCCGGCGCCATCCCCCCCCGCAGAGGGAAGCGGCAATGCCAGAAGAAGGAGGAGTCCCACCACGAAGACGGCACTGGCGCCCAGGAGAATCCCACGCGCCAGAGCCAGTTCGGGATGCGTGAGCGCGGCTGCCAGGCCGATCACCAGGAGGCAGGCGAACCCCAGAATGCGCTCCACGAGAATCGAACCGGCCACTACGGTTGCCGGATGCCTCGCTTCGATCCCGAGACCTCTGGCGACATCGCCTCCCACCGTCGTCGGGAGAAAGGTGTTGAAGAAGTAACCCTGGAAGTAGAGACGCACGGTCTGCGAGTACGGCACGCTGACACCCGCGCCTTCCAGCAGCACCTTCCACCGCGCTGCGGAAGTCCCCAGCCCGACTGCCAGACACCCCAGAGAAAGGAGCCATGTGCGCGGTTCCAGCTTTGTGATCGCCGAACGGAACGCGGCGTCTCCACCATACCGATGCGCGATCCAACCCAGAAGGCCAAGGCTGACCCCCACCTTCAGTGCGCGTACCAGACCGCGGGACAGTCTCACGACAGATCCCCTTCGTCACTTCCCAGGGTCTCCCGCACGACATAGGTCGGCTTGGACTGAGACTCGTGGTAGGTCCGAATCGTGATCTCGGCGAGGAGGCCCATGCTCACCAACTGCACCCCCGCCAGAATCAGGAGGACACCCAGCAGGAGCAGCGGTCTGTCAGCAAGCGGTACTCCCCGGAAGATCCGAAGAAACCCCAGGTAGAGCGAGATCAGGCTTCCTGCCGTCAGCATGAAGAACCCACCGACGCCGAAGACCTGCAAGGGCCTGGTGGAAAACGCCAGCAGGAACTTCACGGTCACCAGATCCAACACCACACGCAGTGTTCTCGATATCCCATACTTCGACGCGCCGCGTTCCCTTGCACGATGGCTCACGGGGATCTCAGTGATCCTCGCTCCACTCCAGCTCGCCAGGGCTGGAATGAACCGATGCATCTCGCCGTAGAGACGCACATTCCGCAATACTTCGGCCCGGTAGGCCTTGAGCGAGCAGCCATAGTCGTGCAGGCGGACACCCGTGATGCGACCAATCATCCAGTTCGCAATCCAGGACGGGACTTTTCTCGACAGCAGTGCGTCCTTTCGGGACTTGCGCCAGCCGCTTGCGATGTCGAATCCGCCCTCCTCGATCTCCCGGACGAGCATCTCCATGTCCTCCGGATCGTTCTGGAGATCCCCATCGATTGCCACGACCACATCCCCGCGTGCCCGATCGAACCCTGCGGACATGGCGGCCGTCTGGCCGAAGTTCCTCCGAAACACCACACCGCGAATGCGGGGGTTCTCCCGCGCGGCTTCCCGCACTTTCTCGGCAGTTCCGTCTGTGGAGCCGTCGTCAATCAGGAGGATTTCTGCGCGGCGTCCGGACCGTTCCAGCGCGGCCTCAATCGCTTCGACGAGTGGCACGACATTCTGCGCCTCGTCAAACAACGGCACGACCACGGACAGCGTGAGCTTCTCGGGAGTTGTCTTCATCGCGGCACCGCCGCTGTCTCAGTCGACAGCCCCTTCCACGCGAAGAGCCCGCCTCCCACCAGCGCGAGGAGTGCCTTCAGCGCAAACGACACACCCGCGAAAACGGCACCCACGGTAGGATCAACCCCCGCGCGTTCCAGGAGAACGACATAGCCCATTTCGCGAATCCCCAGACCGTTTGGAGTGATCGGGACTGCCGCGGCCAGTTCCACGGCGGGCACCAGAACGAAGAAGATCGAAAGGGGCAGATCCACTCCCAGCGATCGCGCGACCGCCCAGTGAAACACGACGGCGAACCCCGCAAGCCCCAGCGATGACACCAGCGCCCGGGTCACGGCAGGGCGATGTTCCGCAAGGAAGGACGACGCCTCCACCACGCGGTGGAGCCGGGCGCGCAGGCCTTCTCCACGCAGTCGGCGCAATAGTCTCCGCAGAAGGGCAGGGCGCGTCACCACAGCCAACCCGAAGAGAACGCAACCGGCGACGGTCGTTGACAAGGCCCACGGCGCCGCCCCCGGCAGAAGAAGCATCCCCGCCAGAGAACCCGCGAGCGCCACCAGACCCAGCGCAAAGGTGCCCACCATTCGGTCTCCCACCACAGAGGCGATCACTGCGGCTCGTGAGCGGCCTGCATCGGACACCCCGATCCCGCGCACGACATCCCCTCCCACGGACCCCGGAAGGAACATGTTGAAGAAGAGTGCCACGAGGATCAGACGGAAGACCTCAAGCAGGCCGCGAGTCATCCCCACAGCGCCCAACAGGATTCTCCACCGGATCGCCCAGCAGGACTTGGCCCCGACCTGCATGAGAATGGCCGCGACAATCCACGACGGCGCCGTCTGCCTCGCCAGAGCGAGTGCGTCCCCCCCGTTTACGCGGGTCGTCAGGAACGCCAACAGCCCCAGTGCAAGAAGCACCCTTGCGCCGACAAGGAGAGAGCGTCTCATGCCGTCGGGTCCTTCATGGGCTCTTCCTTCACTTTGCGGGAGCGCCCTCGACGCCGCTTCTCCGAACGCCGTTCCCCCGCAGTTCGCGAATAGCCGTAGTAGGCGTGGCCGTAGTAGTACGGCAGGACATCGTCCACATTGTTTACAATCACACCGATTCCGTTCCCCCCCGCTGCCTGTAGAATCCCCTGTGCGCGAACGGCGACATCCCGCTGGGTTCGGCCTGCGCGTACAAGCAGCGCCACGCCATCTACCTCTCGGGCAATCACGGAAGGATCGCTCACCGGGAGAAGCGGAGGAGCATCCACAACCACCAGATCGAACAGCAGCCGGAGCTTTCCGAACATCGCGGCCAGACGATCTGGAACGAGAACCTCCGAGGGGGGCACCTCTCCGCCCCCGGCCGGGATCACCTTCAGCGAATCGTGGCGCGTGTCGTGAAGGCAGGCCTCGATCGGACTGCGCTGCAGCAGGATCTCCCGAACTCCCGGCGAAGACGGGGTCTCGAACAGGCCGCTGATCTGCGGCCTGTGCAGGTCCCCGTCGACGAGCACAGTACGCAACCCCTGGTGAAGGCACGACACCAGCGCGAACAGCGAGGCGCAGGTCGTCTTCCCCTCTCCTCTCTCCGCGCTGGTAAAGAGAATGGACCGGAGCTTCTCGTCTTCGCCGTGGCGCGCGATCCGGGTGAATATGCGTCGAAACTCGGTCGTCTCCGGCGCTTCCGGATCGAATGTGTCGTAGATGCTATCCGGTCGGACATCTTCTCTCGGCATGACTTACCCGACGGCCCGAAGACGGACCAGATAGAGGTAGGCGACAGTGAGAACCACCACGGCACCGATGATGACGACAGGCAGTATCACCCGGAGCCGCCGCCGCCGCTTCAGCATGAGATCCCTTCTTATGGCGGATTGCATCCTCGGAACCGCCCCGATCACCGGCATGGAGAGCACCAGCTCAATCTCAGCGACGGACTTGAGCGTCATGTCCAGATACTCCATCGCCACCGCCCCGGCCAGGCCGAGAATCACGCCCATGATCGCCGCAAGAACCATGATCTTCTTCTTCTCCGGAGCGAAAGGCGCCAGTGGAATCTGTGCCGGTTCGATCAGGACCAGCTGGTTTCCCACCTTCGCGGATTGGACCGCTTTCGCGATCTGCATGGTGGTCGCCTGTTCAAGCCATGTTTGATAGAGACGATTCGCGCTGGCCACCTCTTCGGTCAGGCGATTGACTCGCAATTCCTCGGCGGGGATGCTGGCCAGATCCGATGCGTACCACTTCAGAAACTCGCCGAACTTCCGGCTGCGCTCCTCGGCCGCCGCCACTCCAAAGCGAGTGAACTCCGCATCCACAATCAACCGACGCGATTCCTCGAGAAGCGCGGGGTGCCGCTCCAGACAGAGTCGCTCGAGTTCCGCAAGCGCCTGCTGACTCTTGACCGCGATCTGGTTTCTCCCGGACAGGACGGCCGGATCCTCTTCCGTGTATTCCACGAGAACCAGCGCCTGATGGCCTTCCAGTTCCAGCATCGTTGTGGCCAGAGCCCGGGCCTGAGAAGCATCCTCACCCATCGTGCTTCCCAGGCCCTGGAGTCCGCGTCCCACAAGTTGGGACTCCATGTCTGCCAGACGCGCCTTCAGGAACTCCACATTCGTGTCGGCCTCCACGCGAAGCGCGTTCACGCGGTTCACATTCTCGGCAGTGATCGGAGACGACGACAGGGGCTTCAGGGCTCGCCGCTGTTCGTTGCCTCTCAGCTCAAGGCGCTTCTCCTCCAACTTGGCCTCATAGATGGTCATCTGTTCGAGCGCGAATGTGTGGGCCTGCTCCGACTGCCGCAGCTTCGATTCGCGATTGGACTGGATGTAGAGATCCGCGACGGTATGTGCCACGCGAAAGCAGAGATCGGGCGAACTGGACACCGCGCGAACATAGTAGATGTCACCGCCCTCGTTTCGTATGTCGAGCATCCGAGTCAGCGTCCCGACACACTCGCGCATGAGCAGATCCTCTGGATCGTGTCCGGGGTGCTCGCTGGCCTGCCGCTGGGCCCGCGCACGGATGCGGGGGTTTTCATGAAGCCCGATGCGCATCGTGACCGACTCCAGGAAACTCGACGAAAGGATCCGCTTGCGGATGATGCGGATTCCCTCCCGGTCATTGCGCCCCCGCTCCCCAGCCGCTGTGGCGACCGTGCGCGTCAGCGGCGCAGGAGAGTTGGCCGCCAGCGTCGCCATGGACGAGTACTGCGGCTTCATGAAGAAGACGCCGACAAGCCCCACGACCACGGTGACAACCATGGGCACGAAGACCACGAGCTTCCGTCGCCAGAAGACGCGGCGGAACTCCCGAAGATCCAGGCTGCTTCGATTCTCAAAAATCAAGGCGTCCTCCCGGACTTCACTCCGCCCGGGCGGACTGGTCGGGGGTCTGAGTGGATTCTCCGTCTCCCCGCAGGTTCGTGAAGAAGAAGAGCGAACTGAGCATTCCACCGGCCACCCCGGCTACATCCCTGACACCCGCCCACAAGGCGGAACTTCGCTTGCGCGGGATGGTGACCGTGTCTCCCGGATGAAGGTCCAGGTCCGGAAACAACACGCCCCGGTACAGGTAGTCCGACAGGTCCAGCGTGAAAACCCGCGCACGGAAGGCCCCCGGCCGAACCACTTTCACCCGCCCCACATCGCCGTCCGGGAGAGGCCCGCCAGCGGCAAGAACCGCCTCCAGAACGCTTCCGGCCTTCTCTATGCTGAAAGTCCCCGGACTGGCCACACGCCCGAAGACATGGATGATGTCTCCTTCCGGTCCGACCGCTTCAGTCATTCGCGGGATCAGCAGCGTCGCTCCGGGCGCAAGCGTGGGGAGCGAGGCGAAGTCCCCCGAGTCCAGCACCTCTTCCAGATTCAGCGTGCGAGGGACACCTTCCCCGGGTGGCGGGATGAAGCGGACACGCGAAAGAGCGGCGTCCGGCCCCGGGCCGCCCGCCTCGCGAATCGCTTCCCACACGCCGGGCACGCTCGGGCCGGAGTAGGGACCCGGACTTTCCACCTCTCCCAACACGAAGACCCGCCGGGAATTGTACTCACTGACTTCCACCGAGATCTGACTCACATTGCGATCCACCAGAGAGAACCGGCGCGTCAGGTCGGCCGCCAACGCGCCGGGCGACAACCCGCCTGCGCGAATCCGCCCGACGAGGGGGAGGGTAATGCTCCCTTCGGAATCTACCGTGAAGACCCCGCCCAGGTCCTCCCGGTGCCACACGCGGATGGACAGCACATCTTCCGAGTCAATCAGGTACTCCTCCGCCGGAGCACAGACCGCCCACAACACGACCAAGGCCGCGTATCCGGCTTTTCGCCAGACACTTCGAAGCTGGAACTTCATGTGAACTCCCCCCGCGAGCATGCTGCCCATCTCCGGCTGCCAGAGCTGAGTATCCCGCACCACTTCCGGCGAAGATTCTACCCCCAACCGCAATACCCGACAACCACAGCGAATATCTGCTGAAGACAGGCACCCGAACCGGATATCGGCCTCTTTTCCCCGGCGCTTGAACCGCCGGTTGCCCCTTCACGCGCCCCGCGCTAGGTTCTCCCAACCTGTCAACGGGGGAGATTTCCCATCCGCTCGCTGCGCTCCATGCTTCGCCTGCTCCGCCCGTATCGTGCCGATGTCGCCAAGGGGCTCCTGGCACTGCTCTTTACCCACGCATTCGCGGCGCTGGGCCCCTGGATCCTCAAACTGGGGATCGAAGCCATCGAAGACGGCCCTCACGGCCCGCCGCTGTGGCGTTTCGCGATCCTGCTGGTGCTCGCCGCAGGCTGTGACGGCGTCTTCCGGTACGCCTCCCGTCTCCTGCTCATCCGCGCCTCACGGTTCGTGGAATACGATGTACGCCGCAGTCTCCATGAACACCTGCAACGCATGCCCGTTCCGGCGCTCTCCCGCTTCGATGTGGGAGATCTGATGGCGCGCATCACGAACGATCTCAACGCCGTACGGATGTTCATCGGACCGGGGCTCATGTACACCTCGGGCACCGCCCTCGCGCTGATCTTCTGTATCACGCTGATGCTGCGCCTCTCCCCGGAGCTCGCGCTGGTGGCGATCGCTCCGTTGCCGGTGATGACGATCGCGGTCGTTCTCGTGACTCGTGCGGTTCATACGCGGGTCGCCCTCGTCCAGGAAGGATTCGCCCACCTGACTACACGCGTTCGCGAGAGCCTCTCCGGAATCCGCATCATCCGCGCCCACGCTCGCGAGGAGGGCCAGATCGCACTGTTCGAGGAAGCTTCGAACGAATACCTCCGACGGAATCTCTCCCTCGCAAGAGTGCAGCGGGTCTTCATGCCCGCCATGATGCTGTTCACCGGACTGGCCCTGGCCCTTGTCCTCTGGCGGGGCGGTTTGCTCGTCATGTCGGGGCACCTTTCCCTCGGAGACTTTGTCGCCTTCACAGGCTATCTCTTCCTCTTGATGTGGCCGATGGCAGCGCTGGGCTGGACGATCAATCTCTTCCTTCGAGGCGCGGCCGCATGGAACAGAATCGAAGCCATCCTCCTGGAGGAACAGGAACCTCTCCTCGAGCGCGGAGCTCACCCTGATGGCGCCGGCACGCTTGGCTTCGAAAATGTGACCTTCTCCTTTGGTGAGCGCCCGGTTCTCCGTGGAGTCACTTTTGACATTCCCGCCGGCACCACGGTGGCCCTCGTCGGACCGACCGGATGCGGGAAGACCACGCTGCTCGCCCTTCTTGCGCGACTGCGTGTTCCCGATTCCGGCAGAATCCTCCTCGACGGGACCCCCCTCCCGGAGTGGTCGCTGACCTCGCTTCGCAGGGAAATGGCGTTCGTCCCGCAGGATCCGTTTCTCTTCAGCGACACCATCCTGGCGAACCTCCTTGTCGGACACCCGCAGGCCACACCCGAAAGCGTGCACGACATCCTTCACGAGGTCTCGCTGGCCGAAGATATTTCGGGGTTCTCCCGGGGGCTCGACACCCGGATCGGAGAACGAGGGGTGGCCCTCTCCGGTGGCCAGCGCCAGCGAGCCACACTCGCCCGGGCGCTTCTGCGCTGCCCTCGGCTTCTCGTGCTTGACGACCCCTTTTCGAATATGGACGGAGCCACCGAAGAGCTGATTCTCCAGAGGATTGACTCCCGCCTTCGCGACTGCACCGTCCTCTTGACCTCGCACCGACCCTCCACGCTCCGCCGGGTGGACCATATTGTCTTTCTGAAAGAAGGCCGAATCGTCGAGGAGGGCTCACCTGGGATACTGGCGGATGCGGGCGGGCACTTCGCACACTACCTGGAGCGACAGAATCTGGCTGAGGGCCTCCGCGAAGATGCCGGGGATGCCTCATGAGCGTCCTCCGATCCTTCCGCGCATCTCGCGACACCGCGCTCCTCAAGCGACTGTTCCCCCTCCTTGCCCCTCGCCGGGCGGGACTTGCGGGGAGCTTTCTCCTCCTGTTTGCCAGCGGCGCGCTCGATCTGACGGGGCCGTACCTCACCAAACTCGCCATCGACAAGGCACTCCCCGCTCACGATACGGCTCTCCTCGGGAAGATCGTGGGGCTTTTTGTCTGCGTTCTCCTGCTCTCCTTTGCGGCGCGTTACGCTCAGAATCTGCTCATGCAGGAAACCGGGCAGCGCCTCATGCGCGACCTGCGCTCGCGTCTCTTCGCGCACCTGCAACGAATGGACATCCGCTACTTCGACCGCCATCCCGTGGGAGGACTGGTCACGCGCCTGACCAATGATGTGGAGGCACTCAACGAGCTCCTCTCCTCCGGTCTTGTGTCGATTGTCGCGGATGCCGTCACGCTCACCGGCATCACGATCATTCTCTTCGTGATGGATCCCGGCCTTGCGTTCATCACTTTCCTGGCGCTCCCACCTGTCATCTTTGTCAGCACTGTCTTCCGACGCCGTGCCCGGGCCGGATTCCGCGCAACCCGGGAGCGCATCGCCGGGATTCACTCGGTCATGCACGAGTCGTTGTCCGGGAGCGAGGTGGTGAAGCTGTTCTCCCGCGAACACGAGAATGACCGCCTCTTCGATGTGCAGAACGCCGGGTGCCGGACCGCTTGGCTCGACACGCTTCAGGTGTTCGCGCTGTTCTTCCCGATCATCCAGTTCCTGCTCGCCGTCGCGCTTGCGCTCGTACTCATGTCCGGAGGTCATCGCATCCTGCACGACGCGCTGACCTTTGGGGAACTGGTCGCGTTTCTCCAGTATGTGCAGCGCTTCTTCGGGCCCCTTCGCGACCTCAGCGAGAAGTTCAATGTCCTTCAGGCCGCCGGAGCAGCGGGAGACCGCATTCTTCGTGTTCTGGACACCCCGGCTCTTGAGGATTACCGGGAGCGACCGTCGCTTCCATCCTTCTCCGGGAGCATTGAGTTTGATCGTGTCTCGTTTCGCTACCGACACGAAGAACCCGTCCTCCGGGATGTCTCCTTTCAAGTCGACCCCGGCCAGAGAGTGGCACTGGTCGGCCCCACCGGATCCGGCAAGTCCACGGTCATTTCGCTGGTTCTCGGGCTTCTCAATCCGGACTCCGGCCGAGTCCTGATCGACCACCAGGATCTCAAGGACTTCGATCCCCGGAGTCTGCGGCGACACACCGGTACCGTCCCGCAGGATGTCTTTCTCTTCTCGACCGATGTCGGATGGAATGTCCGCCTGGGAGACTCCTCCCCCGGCTGTGATGACGACATTCGCACGGCCCTTGAGACTTCCCGCGCGCTGTCTGTAGTCGATGCCCTGCCGCAGCGACTCAACGAGCCTCTCGGGGAGCGTGGGCATCGACTGTCCGCCGGGCAGCGACAGTTGCTGTCATTCGCGCGAGCGCTCTACGCACAACCCGACCTGCTCATTCTCGACGAGGCCACCTCTTCGGTGGATCCTGCAACGGAGACACTGATCCGCGACGGTCTCGACCGCTTGCTTCGTGGGCGAACATGTCTGATCGTGGCTCACCGCCTCAAGACGGTTCAGCATTGCGACCGGATTCTCGTTTTCCGAAAGGGCCAGATCGTAGAGGAAGGAACTCACGAGGAACTCACCCGGGCGGGAGGTCTCTACGCCCGTCTCGCGCAGCTTCAGTTCCAGGACTGACCCGACGGCAGTCGGGAGCGCACAAAGAAGGGCCGGGCACGAATACGCCCCCGACCCTTTCTTGCCAGTTGTGGCAGAAGCTACCGCCGAGCACGCCTTCGGGCTGCGCCAAGGCCGGCAAGCCCCAGTCCTAAAAGAGCGATCGTCGCCGGTTCCGGAACGGCCACCATGTTCCCATTCGGATGATTCATGTCGTCTTCGAACTCCAGCCAGCCGGTGGGACTTTCGATGTTGTCCCCGGCATCAGCCTGGTTGTCGGACTTGGACAGCACTGCGGGGAATCCGGGGACTTCAGCAGGCGGGGCGGGAGCTTCTGAACCGGCCCCCACAGCCATGACGCCCGAAGTAGCCTCCGCATGGACAGAACTCACAGCCCCCACGGAAATCGCCCCCGCAAGAACCATCAACAAAAGGAGTCGCGCAAGCGTGATGCTCATAGTGTTAGCAAGCCTCCAGTGATGCAGTACCGGGTCTTGGGGGATTCTCGATCTTTGTCAACGAGCGATGTTTACTATAACCTTTTCCTATCTTCTGCGTCAAGCTGTCAGGTGAACTATGTCAACGCTAGCCATTGTGGCAAAACCCCCTGTCGCCGGGAAGGTGAAGACCCGGCTCGTCCCTCCCTTGAGCCCCGAGCAGGCTGCCGAACTGTCTGCGGCGTTTCTGGACGATCTGATCGTCCGACTGTCTTCCCTCCCCGGGGTGGCTGTGCATCTCCGAATCCCCGGCAGCCATTGGCCGCGTAATGCTCAGGCGGTTCCGGCCCGCTCAACCATTCCCGTCAAGGACCAGGGTTCCGGCGATCTCGGCCAGAGGCTCGCCCACGCGTTTCAGGATTCTTTCGAGACCGAACCCGGCCCCGTCGCCGTCATGGGAGCGGATCATCCGACGCTCCCCCGCCGCGCTGTTCTTGCGTGTCTTCAAGATGCCGCTGCCGGGAACGCCGCCTGGATTACGACCGACGACGGCGGCTATGCGCTCCTCGCGCTGCCCGAGTTCATCCCGAACCTGCTTCGTGACATCCCATGGAGTACGCCTGAGGTCGCGCGTGAGACACGGCGCCGTGCGAAGGAGTCGAGCATCGGGCTGATCGACCACGGCCCCTGGTACGATGTCGACACCCCGGCGGACCTGGACCGCCTGCGTCGTGAGCTTCGTCAAGGCGACGGCTGTCCCCGAACCCGGGCACTCCTGAAGACGCTGGCGTTCTAGTCCAGCATGTCGCAGGGACTCTCCATCTGGCGTGCAATCTGGTCCCCCAACCATTCCACTGAAGTACGCGTCCTCTCTTCCAGCAGGTCGTATTCCTCCCGCGCACGAAGGAACCAGCCCTCGGCACGGCGACGGCGATTCAAGCGGCGGTGAATGTCTCCCACAAGATAGGACACGACGGCCCGCGTCTCTGGATCCTCACACTCGCCGATCTCCAGCGCTTCCTCAAACCGACGGACCGCTTCCCGCTGATACAGTCGCTCCTTCTCGCGATTCGCAACCGTCCGCGCCATCCAAGACGCACGGAGAAAGCTGTCTCCAACCTCCAGCGAGGAACGATCCTCCCATTCATAGATCAACGCCAGAAACTCGTACTTGTAGAAAGCGGTGTCCGGCAGGGAGATGTCTCGCACGCGGGGACTGAGGAACTTCCGGATCTTGCGCAGTACCGATTCCTCGACTCCGTCCAGGTAATCCTGGGCATAGCCTGAGAATCCGCACTCCTCGCAGGACTGCACCTGAGCTCCCAGCGGATCCGCCCCCCAGAAGTGTGGGCGAAAGTCCGAATCTGCGGCGTGGCTACCCGTGCACAACGGCGTCACGCTCTGAAAGCGCGCCTCGCACACGGGGCAGATTCGAATCTCTGCACTCTCCATCGTCATGCAACCCTCCTTGTCTCCTGCACTGTGTCTGGATCGACATCCGACCCCTTCCGTTGTCTATGAGATTCGGCGGAGAGACCCATAGTCTGGAGTGCGGAGATCTGCAAAGGGTGTGCAGCTTGCAGTGTTCACCGCGCTGGTTCGGGAGATGTGCGCGAGGGGATCGGTCGGTCGCGCGAGAAGGACCGACCATTGCCGCGACTTCCAGTTTCGCTGCCATCATCTGCAACGACCACCCACTCGCCCGGACCCTCCCTGCCAGGCTAAGAGTAATCGGGCCGCGACCGCGCCCACGGCAGGCCAATCAGAATGAAGAGGACCTCGAAGCCGCAGAAAATGCCCAGGTTTACGGCGATTGACTCCGTGAATCCGTAGGTGTGCAGTCCCACATTCAGGAGGTTTACTCCAAACCACGCCATGGCCACGATGACATTCCCGAAGACAAGACCCGCCGCAAAACCCGCCGGTTTGAAGTGCCCGGACAGTCTTCCGTGCAGGAGAAGAAGCTGCCACATCACAATCAGCAAGGCCCCGTTCTCCTTCGGATCCCACCCCCAGAATCGACCCCAGGACTGGTCGGCCCAGATTCCACCCAGAATGGTACCCAAGAGCGTAAAGAAGAGCGCCACCAGCGTGAGGCCGGTGAGACTGCGCACCAGTCCGGCCATTTCCTCGCGATCTCCACGCCTCGCGATCCGGCGCACCAGATAGACATGCCCGGCCAGTCCGGCAACGACCGAACACCCATAGCCAATCGTGATGGTCACGACATGGGTGGCCAGCCAGAAGTTCGAGTTGAGCACCGCCACCAGCATCCCGAGCGTATCGCCATCTGCTGCGTAACCGAACCCCACGAAGTGCAGCAGTGCTCCCAGAATGGAGCCGACAAAGAGCCCCAACCCATCCTTGCGCAACCACTCGACAATCATCCCGGTGAGCCCGGCCACCAACCCGACAAAGACCACGGACTCGTAAAGTGTCGAAACGGGCGGCCTCCCCATGATGATCATGCGAAGGAGGAGACCTCCCGTGTGAATCCCTACGGCCAGTCCGAGAGACACCATCGCCAGGCGTCGGAGCAGGTGCGTCTTTCCGAGCCAACTGACAGCCAGCAGAAGAAATGACAACACATAGAACGAAGTGCTCTTGGGGAAGATCCCGGCGGAGTTGGACCAGGCCTCCAGGCGCAGGAGGCGCTGCTCTGGAAGGCCGTCTTCGCCGGTTCCCACCACCGCAAGGAGGTCCGTCACGAGCGCGCTCTCTCGATCCAGGTCTCCGGCTGCGCGAGCCGCCAGGACCTCTTCCCATCCGTCCATCACACTCAGTTGGAGCGGTGCGGGTTCCCGCCCGTCCAGCAGATCCCAGGGAGCCACCCACTCCCGGGAGCCGGTCCCCTCCTGTGGCGGAATGATAGCGAGGCTGGCATTCCCGGCCTCCATGCGCACTTGCCCAAGCCTCCGCGCAAGTCGATCCAGTTCCAGATCCGCCGCGGTCCACTCCTCTTCGGGCGTCGCTTCCAGACGCTCCAGCGCATGCTGAAACACCGGTCGACGCAGAGCAAAATGCCGGTAGCTGGCCATCTCTCCCGCCAGCAACTCAAACTCCGCCGCCAGTGTAGAATCTTCCAGCGCAAACTGGCGCACGAGACACGACATCGCACCCCCAAGACCCCGGTAGCGAAGCGCAGCCATGTGCAACTCCACCAGTTGGGTCTCCACCAGCGTTCGTTCCGCTCTTTCCCGGGAGTGAAGCACACGGAGGTTCGCTTCCTGCGGAATCAGCGCATCGCGAACTTCCGGGAAGGTGTACTTGCCCTTCGCACGCTCCGGAAGCTCCAGCGCTGCCACGACCTCGGGGTTTCGGATTCGGAAGAAGCGCCGCTCATCCGCCGCCTCCGCGTCCAGAACCACCTCGGCCCACCATGCTGCCGGGCCGATCTCTCGAAGTGAGCGCCGTCCATAGGACGACAGAAGATGCACTCCCGCAACGGTGTCCACCGGCTTGATTCGGCCTTCGTGTTGTACGGGAAGATCTCCGATGGAAGGAGCCTTCGCGAGAGCGGAAACCACTCCGGCCGTCTGCACAAGAAGACCGCCCAGCAGGAGCCCCGCCATACCGCGCCGCAGGAGATTTCTCCGCCTCTTCGGATGCCTCATGCCTCCCCCTCCTTCTTCCGTGCAAGTCGAGGCACCTGCACAAGAAGGTGAAGCAGAAGGCCCACGCACATCACCACGCTCGCGATGTAAGGCATCATCCGCCCTGCGTTGCGGACGACGGCCAGAATGGTGGTGTCTCCCGCCGCGCCCTCAATAAACGAAGATTGGTAAAAGGTGTGTCCACGATACCGAAGCGGTTCATTCATGCTGATCACCACACGCCTGCGCGTCTCCCCGTCCACGACATACACGACCGACTGGTAGCTCTGCGCCATCCCGGTCCCCGGATGAAGTCGCTTCTCAAAGTCGTCCAGTTCGATGGAGAAGGGCAGGTAGCGCCGTGCGCGGCGGAAGATCAGTTTCCGCGCATTCTCTTCGGACCCGATCTCCGGGGAGACCTTCTGTCGTTCCACGAGGGCGTAAACGCCATCCTCTTCAGCAGTCCCGAGGACTCGGTAGAGAAGCCCGCGAAGGTTCTGCTCGTCCTCCGCGGCCGACGGCTCTTCCACCAGGTCCAGGCGCTGGTACAGCCCCCGTGCATCCTGCGGGGGATCTTCCGAACGCTCGACAAAACGGCAGTTCTCAAACGCATGGAGAATCTCAACCTGCCACGACAGGTCCGGCGCCGAGAGAACTCCTCCCGGGCGAAGCAGGCTCTCCCCGAACGCAGTCACGGAGTCGTGACCCTCCGGCCCGCTGTTTACCAGTACGAGTTCCCGCTTGTGATAGTCCGTCACGAAAGACGCACTCTCTCCCTCGCCGATGGCCATGCTGCCCTCTGACGCGAAGTAGGCGGTCACGAATCCACCGATCAACAGGAGAAGCCCACCCGAGTGCACGATGGTGATCCCCAGCTTCCGGGGGCGCAGACTGAAGCGACGGACCAGAAACAGCGTCAGGCCCATGAAGACCACCAGCATGGTCAGGCGGCCGCCGGGCAGCGGCACGAACCCCCACACCGTCAGCACCCACGAGGAGAAGTAGCGCGCCTGGGCCGCATGGAGGCCGATCTCGCGCTGCGCGACCGTCCCGATGACCAGCAGGGCCATCAGCCACCAGCACGCGTATACGAAGACATCCGTCCGGGACATGAGGCGCACAAGAAAAAGCGGCAAGTCCTGACCGCCCTTCGGGCGAGAGAGGGGCGCGCTCAGGAGTCCGACTCCCTCAGCGAACGGCACAGCCCGACGAAGGCGTCATCGGCCGAATCCACAAGCCCCACCGGCCCCGCAAGCTTGACGAACAGCGTACGAGCACCGCCGGGAATCATCGCGACCAGAAACGCGGCGTCCGCATTGTCCGGATTCACCAGACGAAAGATCCGATACTCTCCGAGACCACCGGTCTCCTCTCGGGACGCGGACAGGATGGCCTCTTCGGAAGCGCCAGCAAGGCCGATTTGACCTCGCCACCGATTCACATTCGGCACCAGCCCCCCCCCGTCCCCGCCCAGCACGATGATGGAGCAATCTCCCGAGTTCACTCCCTCCGGACCCGGCACGGAAAAGCTGGCCAGCCGCATGGAGGAACCCTCTGATGCGGTCCACCCGTCCGGAGTCTCCCACAGGAGTTCGCCGGATGCATGAGCGTGCGCTTCGGTCGGGGGAGCCTTCTCCACCGTGTAGGTCTTCACATCCTCTTCCGCACACCCCGCCAGAAGAAGCACACCCGCCAGGACCATCATGCCGCGTATCACTTTTCGCGCCTCCCTTGCGATTTCAATCCGGACCAAGTTGTCCGCGATAGGTTCCCCCGTCAAGGGTGCGAGTATTCCTCGGATCGAGCCACCACTTCGGTACCCAGTCCCCTGGCGCCCCCGGGGCGACTCGAACACCCGACACGCGGTTTAGGAAACCACTGCTCTATCCACCTGAGCTACGGGGGCGCGGCAGGCGGGGCGAAACTACGCTCCCCGCCCTGTTTGGTCAATCCCGGGTCGATCCAGCCTCCTCCGCCTCTACGCGCATCAGAAGATCTCGTGCCCGCGGCGCCTCAGACGAACCCGGACGCGCCCGGAGGAAGGCACGGAGCACTTGTGCGGCGTCCTCTTCGCGCCCGGATCGTGCCAGCACGACAGCGCGACTCACGACGGCTTCATCGAGCGACGGGTCCAGGCTCGCCGCGCGCTCCATGAAGCGCAACGCGGCCTGTGGGTTCCCCGAGAGATCGTGCAGAACGCCTGCCTCCAGGTGGAGGGCGGCGTCGTGCGGACGCTTCGCAAGCAAGGCCTCCACGCTCTCCAGCGCGGCCTGCGAGCGTCCCATCCGTCTCAACGACTCCACCCTCGCTCGTTGCGCCGGATAGTAGTTCGGGTCGGACTGCAACGCACGATCCAGCCATCTGAGCGCGCGCACCGGTTCTCCACGCGCCCGCTCCGCGTCCGCCATCAGCACGAATGATCCGACCCACGGCGCCCCCTGCACGCCGCCCGGATTGCTCCGCACCGTCGCAAACGCCAGCACAAACACTCCCGCACCCACCGCGAGATGCCGTCGCGCGCGCGCCTCCCGCCAGAGGCGTGGAAGCCCCGCCAGCCCCCCGGCCCCGAACGCAAGGAGGATCGGAACCGCCGGAAGCCGAAACCGCGCGCAGGTGAAGAAGGCCACCGAGACGGCAAGTACCGTCCCCACTGCCGCCGCCGCGAACCCGGCGCTCGCGCTCATCCGTCGCCGGAGAAGCACCGCGCCGCACAGCGCCAGCGGTGCCCACAGCCCCCACCCCGGCAGCCACCTCAACCAGGGAAACGCCTCCGCAAAGAGCACCGGGTCGTGGTTGTTCGGAATCTCCCGCGCCCCGCAGAAGAGCAGTGCCTTCCGCCCGAGGAGCCGGACCCATCGAACGGGGTCCGCTGCAATCTCCGAGGCCGTGCGCAGCGCGTAGTGCCGGGACACCTCCGAGGAGCGCAGAGTCCGCCCCACACTCCGCTCCGCCAACGCGTGCGCCGCTTCCATCATGCGATACCCCCCCGCTTCCGGGTGATCCGGGAAGGTCGCGGTCATGCCATCAGCCAGGCGGTGGTTCCCGAGGTACAGATTGAGTCCCCCCTGCGATGCGACGAACACCGGATCCCCCGCCGACGCATTCCGAAGCGTCACCGCCAGTGCGGGGAGAAGGAGAGCCAGCGCCACCACCGCCGCGAGTCGGCGTCGGCGATTCGTGACCAGCCACACGACAAGCAGCACCCCCGGAAGGAGCGCGGGAGGCCGCACGATTCCCGCGATCCCCCACAGCCCGCCGGCAAAGCCAGCCCGGACACGCCCCCCGCGTCCCTCCACGAGATCCGCCGAGGCGAGGAGCGCGGCCGTGAAAAGCGGCACCCCGATGGAGACGGCCAGAAACTGCCCATCGAAGAACGGAAGCACGGGATAGACCGCCGCCCCCAGCCCGGCGATCCACGCGGCCGACCGACCGAAAAGTCGCCCCGCGAGACAGGCCGTCAGTACGGGAGTCGCCGCTCCGGCGAGCAGCTGAACCGTCCGCGCCGCGGCGGGGTCCCCCCCACACACCGCGCGCAATCCCGCAAGCCAGCCCACATAGCCGGGCGCGCGGAAGAAGGCCTCTCCGGCGGGCGGCCATGCGCCCGCGAGCGCATCCCGCGCCCAGCTCCAATGGGCCGCTCCGTCCAGGATCGGCTGGGCAAACTCCGGCGACTCCGAGAGGAAGCGAAGGTAGAGCGCCCTGTAGAGGAGAGCCACCACACCCGCGGCCACCGCCGCCCCCGGAATGCCGGACAGAGTGCGACGCATATCACTCATTCGTAGCGCAGCGCCTCAATCGGATCGAGTCGGGCTCCCCGAACCGCCGGGTAGAGGCCGAAGAACACTCCGATGCTGATCGAGAAGAGGGCACCCCCGAGCACAATCCAAGGGCTGATGTGCACCGGAAAGTGCGCGACACGCCCCACGCCCCACGCGACGACCGAACCCAGCCCGACGCCCACGAGGCCGCCGAGTCCGGTCAGCGTTCCGGCCTCCACCAGGAACTGGAGGAGGATCGTCCCGCGCCTCGCGCCGAGTGCCTTGCGAATACCGATCTCGCGCGTTCGTTCCGTCACGGACACCAGCATGATGTTCATCACGCCGATTCCTCCCACTGTCAGGCCGATGGATGACATCACCAGAAGCACCAGACCGATGGGTCCGGTGATCTTCTGCACAAACTCGGTGATGCGATCATTCGAAATCGCGGCGAAGTCGTTCTTCTCACCCGGCGCGAGTCTGTGGCGGGCACGCATCACCACCGTTGCTTCCCGCACGACATCCTCGGCGGTGTATCCTTCCGCAATCGTCATGTAGACATAATAGGGATCGTGCTTGCGACCGTAGTTCTTCTTGAATGTCGTCCAGGGGATGAAGGCGAAGTTCTCGCTCATGCCCCCGAACACGGACTTCCTCTCCGCAAAGACCCCGACGACCTCGTACTCCTCTCCACCCAGCCGGATTCGCTTGCCCACGGGATCGAGGATCGGGAACAGATCCTCCGCGGGGCCGTGCCCCAGCACGATCACATTCCGGCTCGCCAGGAGTTCCGCATCGTGGAAATAGCGTCCCACCGTCACCGGGAGGTTGTACACGAACGGCACATTCTCTCCCCCACCGGCAACAAAGACGATGCGTGTCTTCTGGTCCCGATAGTGAAGGATGGTCCCGCGATTCGCGTCGATGAAGAACTCCGCCATCTCCACGGATTCGCACAAGTCCTCAAGAGCGGCCGCGTCCTCCGGAGTGACATCCGGCCGGGCGAGAATCTTCTCCTGATGGGGGTCCCCCTCGGTCAGGAAGTCGAACTTGCTCAGCGTCACGACAGGCCGTTCGCTGGCGGTGATCTCGTCTTCGATCTTCTGGCCCAACCCGGTGAGAACCGCCACCATTCCCATCAGAACCGCCACGCCGATGGCAACGCCGAGGATCACCAGAGCCGAGCGCATGCGATGTGCCCGCAGGACCTCAAGCGCCAGACCGATGCACTCCCGAATGACCGCGCGCTGCTCCGAGACTCCTCTACTCATGGCTCAGCGCCTCCACCGGGTCCAGCTTTGCGGCGCGGTCTGCCGGGTAGATTCCGAAGAACAACCCCACCAGGAGCGTGACGAGAAGCCCTGCGGCAATCGACCAGGGCTCGATGGCATACGGGAGCGGAGACACGACCGCCACCAGGCTGGCCAGACCAAAGCCCAGCAGAATGCCGAGAACTCCGCCCACCAGAGACAGCGTCATCGCCTCTACGAGGAACTGCCACAAGATGTCCGCCCGACGCGCACCCAGCGCCTTGCGCGTGCCGACCTCCCGGGTCCGCTCCGTCACCGACACCAGCATGATGTTCATGATCACCACCCCGCCGACCACCAGGGAAATCGACACCAGCATGATGAGCGCGGAGAAGATGGCGCGGGAGATCCCCTTCCACAAGTCGAGGATGCGGTCTGCGGAGGTGATCGCGAAGTCGTCACCCTGGCCGGGCTCTCGAGCGTGTCGGATTCGCATGTGCATGCGCACTTCTTCCCGGGCGTCCGGGATCAGGCGCACATCGGGCACCTTCAGCCGGATCGCCAGAGACTGCCGCGAACCGTAGATCTTGAAGAAACGCCCAAGTGGCATATACACGACGAGATTCGGGTTCTGCCCCATGATCCCGCCCTCTTCCTTCAGCACCCCGATCACTTCCACATGTCGACCGTTCACCCGGAGCATCTTCCCGAGGGGCTCCCGCGTTCGGAGGATTCTCTCCGCAATATCCGAACCGATAATGGCCACCGGGCGGCTTGCACGGGATTCAAATGCGTTGAAGTGTCGGCCGTCCGAGAGCTCCAGATCCAGCAGGTGTGGATAGTCCGCAGTCCAGCCACGGATGGAGGCTTCCTTTGCGGACCTTCCCCCATGCGAGACCCTTCCTCGCGAGGACCGATACGCCGCGAGATACTCCACATACTGGAGGTCGGCGTCACGAAGCGCCTGGAAGTCATCGAGCGTGATCCGGGGATTGTGCAGCGCCTCCAGAAACGCCTCGAGGTTGGTCAGCGCCTGGAGATCATCCATGCGGCGAAGCGTCAGAACGGTGGACCCCTCGTCCGCGATCTCCCGCCGCACAAACAGGTCCATTCCGTCAATGAGAGACACCACCGCAATCACGGAAGTGACGGCCACGACATTCCCAAGGACGGTCAGAAAAGTGCGGAGCTTGTACGCCCACAGTGAAGACAGCGCAACGCGGACGCCCTCCTGGAGATGCACGAGGCCTACCCGACTTTCACGGACATCGACGACTTGCCTTCGGCCGCATCATCCGCCGGCTGGCGTTCGTCGTCCCCGCCGGGCTTCTCCCCGGGTTCCTCATAGCGAACCGGTTGCCCGGACTCCAGCTTGCGGAGCGCCTCAAACGGCCCCGTTACGACGGTCGCTCCCTCCTGGACCCCGGAGAGCACTTCGAAGTGCTTCTCGCCCGCGATCCCACGCTCCACAGCGATGAACGAAACCCGGTCTCCGGAGCAGAGGAATACCCCCTCGGCTTCCTCCTTCAGGCGTTCGGCCTCTTCCGGGCCCATCTCCTCCTGCCCGGAAGAGGGGGCCGTCTTCCTCGGGTGGTTCTTGCTTTCCGCATCCCTTTCCTTCGATGGAATCCGGATGGTCAGGGCTTCCATAGGGACGGCCAGTGCATCGACAACCCGCGCCGTCTCAATCTTGGCGGTTGCCGAAAGCCCGGGCCGAAGCCTTGAGGAGAGATCGTCCAGAAGCACCCGTACGCGAAAGTCCATGGACTCCTGCGTTCCGAGCGGCCCCGCATTGTAGGCCGAGTTCCCGACTTCAATCACCTTCCCGGTCAGCTCAAGATCCGGGAACGCATCCACCTCGATCGTGGCCGGTTGCCCGGGGTGGATCTCGACGACTTCGGTCTCGTCCACCAGGACTTGTGCCTCCATCTCGGTCAGATCCGCCACGACTACGATGGCAGAGCCCTGATTGTACAGATCTCCCGCGAGGACATTCTCCCCCTCTTCCACGGAGAGACGCACCACCACGCCCGCGATCTCCGCCCGCACGACGGTCTTCTCCAGTTCGTGCTCGGTCTGCCGGAGTTGAGCCTCCGCGTTTCGAACATCTTCCCGGGCTGCGGCCACGGCGGCGACTTGGACATCGTGATTGGTTCGTGCGGATTCCAGCGTCTGCTCGGAGGCCAGGTCCGCCCGGACAAGCCCCTTCACTCTCTTGTACTCAAACTCGGATTCTCGAAGGCGCGCGGCGGACAGTTCCAGATTCGCACGCGCGCGCGACAGCCCGGCGTGTGCCTGATCGACAAACGCCTGTCGCTCCCGGGGGTCGACGCGCAGAATGAGCTGGCCCTTCTCGACGAAGTCGCCTTCCTCGACCGCCTTCTCGACGACCTTCCCGACCACGCTCGCCGTCGTGCTGACCGAACGGCGGGCCTCAATCCGTCCTGAAGCGGACACGCGGGCGACGAGTTCCATTCGTGCCAGTTGGCGGACTTCCACTTCGGTCGCCTTGCCACGGGCACGGTGGAGGTTCAGACCCACGACAAGTCCGCCCACGACGAGCGCGACTGCGATCCACAGGATTCTCTTCTTCACGGAGCCCCTCTCTTCCATCTTCGGTGCCACGCGCACCGCCTACTGGCCCACAACGCACCCGGGGAGGGAAAAGTTGCACATCCGGGAGCGACCCCGGCATTGAACTCAGCGCGCGCGTCCTTCTGTCCGGCCCCTATCGCCGACGAACAGCCTTCTTTCGCTTCCGCGGACTGAACTCCCCCGGCCCCGGCTTCTCCTCCGGTTCCGGCGACGAGGTGGCCGGAGAGACAGCCTCCGGACGGGAAGGCCGGGGGCTGTGCTCACGAGGCTCGCGGTCCCTCCGCCCTCGCCCGCGATCGCGCACGCGAGTCTCCACGGGGTCTTCCTCCGGGAGTTCCGGCACTTCGCAGCAGTCCGCCGGGATGGATCCGCAAAGCCAGATCAGTTCGTTGGCCTGGTGGAACGATACGCCCGCCTCCCGCGCACCCCCCGTGTCCACGAGAATCACGACCGGGTGGTCCGTGTGGCGCCCCCCGACGGCTAGGGCTTCCTCTGCGGTGGAGGACAGGTGCACATACGCCCGCCCCATCGGCAGCACGCCCGCTTCCCCCACTTCTCGAGCGGCGGGTACGGTAGAGCCGTGGTAGAGCGTCTCCGGCGGCGTCTCATCGGGATACTCCAGCGAGACGCGAGACGAGTGTCCGTAGAGCGCACAGATGCGTCCGTCCTCAAGGCCGAAGCGGCGGCGATCCGAGGATTCCACCAACTCCCGCACAATCTCCTCTCCGTCCTCGACAAGGATGTCCTCCGCCACGAGCACATCCACCAGATCCTCAAGATCCACCCAACCCTCGGCATCCATGCGAAGACCGTATTCTTCCGGGCGGTGGCGAAGCACCAGAGAGAGAAACTTGCTGAGTCTGGTGGCGAGTCGTGGGTCCATGAGCGACCTCCGGGGAAACACCCCTGTACGGTTCAAACGGCGACCGAAGCTTCCGCTTTCCTTCAGAATACGGAGCCTCCGGGCAGGAAGCCCGACATTATCCACCCTTCGGCCAAAGGTGTCAAAGACCCGCTCAAGGTGCGCAGGTCAGTCTTCGAAGCGATTCTCCGGCGCGTGGCAGTAGGGGGCCTTCCCGGTGCGCTCGTAGTAGTCCTGATGAACCGCTTCTGCGGGCCAGAAGAGGCGTGCAGGGGAAACTTCGGTCGTCACCTTGTAACCTCGGGCGCGAAGTGCCTCGCTCAACTCCGCCACGACGGCGGCCTCGGCCTCACTGGTGGCAAAAACCGCGGATCGATACTGGCTCCCGATGTCCGGACCCTGGCGATCGAGTTGCGCAGGATCGTGGATTTCAAAAAACCGTCGGGCCAGTTCGCGAAATGAAACCCGCTCCGGGTCGTAAAAAACGCGGACCGCCTCCGCGTGGCCGGTTTCTCCCGAGCAGACCTGTTTGTAGGTGGGAAATGCCACCCCCCCGCCCATGTATCCGGACTCTACGGAGAGCACGCCATCCATCTGCTGCAGGAAGTGTTCCACGCCCCAGAAGCACCCGCCAGCGAAGTAGGCACTCCTTCGAGAATCCGACTCGAACCCCAATGCCAGCGAGTTCACACAATGGCGGGTATTCTGCTTCGTCATGTGTTCGCCGCGAAAGACATGCCCCAGATGGCCGTCGCAAGCGGCGCATCGAATCTCCGTCCGTCGCCCATCTGAACCCGGGTGCTCCGCGACCGCTCCCGGAAGAGCTTCGTCAAAGCTGGGCCACCCGCTGCCCGAATCGAACTTCGTCCCCGAAGCGAAGAGCGGCGAATCACACCGCGCACAGACGAAAGTGCCGGGATCGTGATGATCCAGAAACTCCCCGCTGAACGCGGGTTCGGTGCCCCCGTCTGCAAGGACGGATCGCTGCGCGTCGGTCAGGGGATTCCAGCCGCCTCGTTCCGCCACTTCCGTCTCTCCTTCTCCCGAATCCGCCAGCGCCGGGGCGACGGCACCGGGCGCCGGAGTGAACATCATCCACGCGAGGAGCGACCCCAACCCCGGGAGGGAGACTCGCACCGTCCGCTTCTCCCCGGATTCAGTAGGTCACGAGGGACTGCACGGGCGCATCCCCCAGCCCGTCCGCTCCCGGGAGGAACGAGAGATGGACGAGGAACGCAAATCCCGCAACCGCGCCGCCCGCTTCACGGATGAGGCGACCCGCAGCCGCGGCTGTTCCGCCCGTCGCCAGCAGGTCATCCACGATGAGGATTCTCCCGCCCTTGGAGACGGCGTCGGCGTGCATCTCCAGCGAGTCCTTTCCGTACTCCAGTTCGTAGGACACCGCGATGGTCTCGGCCGGGAGCTTCCCCGGCTTGCGGAGCGGAATGAAGGGGAGCGCCATCCGGTCTGCAAGAGCGGCTCCGAAAATGAAGCCGCGCGCCTCAATCCCCGCGATGGCATCCAGCTTTTCGCCCGTCCACCGTTCCTGCAGGAGGTCCAGCGACTCCCGGAAGCAGGCCGGGCTCGCCAGAAGTGTGGTGATGTCCTTAAAGCCAATCCCCGGGGTGGGGAAGTCCGGGATTTCGCGAATGGCGGCTCTCAGGCGCTCGGCGGATTCCATGCGAACCTCCGGAAACGCAAACGGGAAATGGTCGGGGTGAGAGGATTCGAACCTCCGGCCTCCTGCTCCCGAAGCAGGCGCGCTAACCGGACTGCGCCACACCCCGACCTACTGCTGATTCTAGTGGTCGATCCCCAGCTTCACGAGGAAGAAACCCCCCACGAGAAGCGCCAGAAACGCGAACGCGAAGAGATCGAAATAGCGTTCAATCTTCTCTCGCACCGCCGGTCCAAACCGACGGATGAGCCACGCCACCAGGAAAAACCTCGCCGATCTCGACAGCACGGACGCCATAAAAAACGGCCCCAGCGGGACCGCGCAGGTTCCCGCCGCAATCGTAAAGACCTTGTACGGAAGGGGCGTGAATCCGGCCGCGAAAATCGCGAGGAAAGTATACTCGCCGAAGTTCTCCTGTAAAGTCAGGAATTGGGTCTCGTAGCCCAACCCGGCGATGATCCGGGCACCGATCGCCTCATACGCACCGTAGCCGATGGCGTACCCAAGGAGTCCGCCCGCCACGGAGAAGACCGACGCCACCAGTGCAAAGCGCAGGGCGCGACGCGGTTCCGACATGGCCAGAGCCATCAGCAGCGGATCGACCGGTATCGGGAAGACGAAAGATTCGGTGGTTGCGTGAACGGCCAGCGCTGGGGTGGCCCAGCGCGTCTCCGCCCAGCCCATCACCCAATCGTAAAGACGACGGACAACGCGGAGCTTCATGGCGCGTCCCATCCTTCCAGACCCAGCAGCGGAACGAAGGCGCAGTCGCAGAGAGTTCGTACCGAAACACGAGAGCCTTTCCTCTCGTGCGCGACGAGGCTCTGGATCTGGCGGTCCCCCACGGGAATCACCAGAATACCACCCTTCGACGAAAGCTGGTCCGTCAGCGAGTCCGGAACGACCGGTGCCCCGGCCGTCACAATGATGCGGTCATAGGGAGCGTGCTCCGGCCATCCGCGGCTTCCGTCGCCGGTCTTCGTGATGACATTTCCGCATCCCAGCTCCGCCAGCACAGCCGCCGCCGACCGGGCCAGTACCGCGTGTCTCTCGATGGTGAACACCCTTGGCGTAAACTCCGCCAGAATCGCTGCCTGGTATCCCGACCCCGTGCCGATCTCCAAGATCTTCTCGCCACCCTTCAGACGGAGGCACGCCGTCATCAGCGCCACCATGTACGGTTGCGAAATAGTCTGGCCTGACCCGATGGGAAGTGCGTGGTCGCCGTAAGCACGACTCCGGAGCGCAGGATCGAGGAATCGGTGGCGGGGTACTTTCTCCATGGCAGCCAGGACGGATTCATCCTCGATTCCCCGCTCCAGCAGCTGTGCACGCACCATTTCGCTGCGTGCGCCGCTCAGATCGTCCCGGCTCGCCGGTGTTCTGCCGTGCGGAATCATTCCTTGCCCCCGCGGGCCGCTTCCGCCTGGATGAGCGCCTCGCGAGCCTCTTCATCCGTCAAGTCCAGATGAAGCGGGGTGATGGAGACCCCACCGGAGTTCACCACCGAGAAGTCCGAGTCCTGCTCTCCAACCCATTCCGGCTCCGCTCCACCGATCCAGAAGTACTTCCGGCCACGAGGATCCAACTTCTCGATGATCTCGTCCGAGTAGGCTCTCGTCCCAAGGCGGGTGATCCGTCCGCGACCCCAATCATCGGCTGAACCCGGCGGGAAGTTCACATTCAGAAGCGGCGGTCTCCCTCCGACTCCGGCGGGAAGCCGCCCCACAAGATCCGCCACAAAGCGCGCCGCCGCTTTGTAGTCCCCGTGTTCGCGGTCCTTCATGGATGCGGCGACCGCAGGGATCCCGAGAATGGCTCCTTCAAACGCTGCGGCAACCGTCCCCGAGTAGGTGACATCCTCGCCCATATTCGGGCCGTGGTTGATCCCCGAGACGATCAGATCCGGGTCCCCGCGCAGTACTCCGTGCCGACCCACAAGAACGCAATCCGTCGGCGTTCCATCCACCGTATAGACGCCGTCTTCGACCTCGTGAATGCGCAGCGGTCTGTCGAGGGTGATCGAGTGACTGGACGCGCTCTGCTCGCGATCCGGAGCCACAATGGTGAGATCATGACCCGCATCGCGAAGCGCCTCCCCGAGGATGCGAATGCCGCGGGCCAGAATGCCGTCATCGTTGGTCAGGAGAATTCTCAATGGACCCCCGGAACTTCCCGGCGGTGCCGGAGAGGAAGTGTCTCGTCATACCGCAGGATAATGGTCGGGGCGACTGGATTTGAACCAGCGACCTCGTGCACCCCAAGCACGCGCGCTAACCGGGCTGCGCCACGCCCCGACCCACGAAAGAGGCGGAAGCGAACTTACTGCCCGAACGGATGCTGTTCAAGCGCAAACCACGCCGATTCGAAGGCGGCCCGGCCGACCGGCGGGAGTGTGCTTCCACACGACAGGCCACGCGGGCTCATCAGCAGGCGCCGGGGAACACTAGGGGGACAGGGTCTCCAGAATATCCTCAAGACCTTTCCGGATCGCGGTCAGCCCCTGCTTCCTTCGGGAGTCCGTAAAGGGAATCTCGATCTGATCGAGATCCTTCGCACGCTTCTCCCTCATCTTCCTGCGCGCGCCCTTGATGGTATACCCGTCTTCGTGCAGGAGCCGGCGAATCAGGAGAACCTGCTGGACATCTCGATCGCGGTAGGTGCGGTTCCCGGCGCGGTTCTTGCGGGGAGCAAGCCCGGGGAACTCCGTCTCCCAGTATCGCAGAACATGCGGCTTCACCGATGCCATCTCGGCCACCTCGGTGATGGAGTAGTAGATCTTCCCCGTGCGTCCGGCCATGGCATCCACCTCCGATCCCGCGGATACTAAGCTGCCGCCCCACCCGGGCGCCAGTGGGAAAAGTGGTTTGCCTGCCTCAACCCGCCTCGGCTCTCGGGTCCCGGCTCATCAGTTCGTCCAGTGCTGCACGGGGATCCTTCCCGGCAAAGAGGATTTCCGACACGGCCTTTGTGATCGGCAGTTCCACTCCCGCGTTCACGGCAATCTCCACGGCAGAGCGGGTCGTTCCGACCCCTTCGGAGACCATGCCGATTTCCCGGGCCGCATCCTCTACGCCAGCGCCCTTCCCCACGAGTTCGCCCAGATGACGATTCCGGCTGTGGCGACTCATGCAGGTCGTTACCAGATCTCCAATCCCGGCCAACCCGAAGAAGGTGGCCTCCTCCGCACCCAGCGCAGCTCCGAGGCGCGACATTTCTGCCAGGCCCCGGGTGAGGAGTGCGCCCTTGGTGTTGTCGCCGAAACCGAGTCCGTCACAGATCCCGGCAGCAATCGCGATCACATTCTTCAGCGACGCGGCGGTCTCCACTCCGACGAGATCTCCGTTCGTGTAGACCCGGAAGGCCTGCGAATGAAAGAGCTGCTGGAAGGTTGTCTGCGTATCCGCGCGCAGAGACGCGACCACCACCGTCGTGGGAATCCCCCGGCCCACCTCTTCCGCATGGCTCGGTCCGGCAAGAACCGCCACTCCCGCACTCCCCGGAAGTTCTTCCGCCAGAACTTCCGACATACGCTTCCGCGAATCCGGCTCGTAGCCCTTGGCCGCACAGATCGCCGAACCGGGAGCGCAGCACGCCACCGCGTCGGCCAGGACTCCGCGGACGGAGCCGGTTGGAACGGCCAGTACCCACTCGGACGCCTCGGCGGCCCGGGCGATCTCTGCCGTGACCTCCAGCTCCGCGGGGAGTTCCACGCCCGGCAGGTACGCCGCATTGCAGTGTTCCCGCGAGATCCTCTCCGCCGCATCCGCCCGACGCGCCCAGAGCACGGTCGGCACCCCATTCCCCGCGAGAACCGCAGCCAGCGCCGTTCCCCAGCTTCCCGCGCCGAAGACGCTCACGCTCATGAGCCGTCCCCTTTTCGACGGCGGAAGCTCACGCGGTTCTCTGTCCCGGTTGCCAGGCGACGCACATTCTCCCGATGCCGCACAATCACCAGCGCCGCCACGGCCAGCCCACCGGCCATCACGGGAGCCGCCGCACCCAGGCGAATAATCGAAGCCGCCAGCACCACCGCCGCCACCATCGAAGCCACCGAGACATACCGGGAAAGCAGCACCACCACCACGAACGCGCCGGTCGCAATCCCCGTCGCGACAGGCGCCAGTCCGAGGAATGCTCCCCCGGCGGTCGCGACCCCCTTCCCGCCACGGAAGCGCGCGAAGACCGGCCAGACATGACCCGCCACGGCGGCCGCCGCGCAAAGCACACGCGTGTCCGGGGCGACACCACCCTCCACCACGGCGGGAATCAGGGTCGTCGCCACCACACCCTTCAGCACATCCAGCCCGAGGACCGGGATACCGACGCCCGGCCCGAGAATGCGGATGGCGTTGGTGGCGCCCAGGTTTCCGCTGCCGTGCTCGCGGAGATTCACGCCACGCAGTCGCCCCGCAAGATCGGAGAATGGAATCGACCCCACGAGATACGCCAGAAGCATCAAGAGCCCCTTCATCGATCCCGCTCCCTGCTCTTTCGCTGGCGAAGGACGACCTCCACCGGGACCCCCGTGAACCCGAGATCCTTCTTCAGGCGGTTTTCCAGGAATCGGTGGTAATGCCCCTCCAGGTTCTTCGGGCGATTCACGAACACCACGAACTGCGGAGGGGAAGCCCCGACCTGGGTCGCGTAGAGAATGCGGGTCGTGCGTGACGACCGCCCCGAGGGAGGGGGATTCTCCGCAACGAGTCTCTCGATCACCCGGTTGACCTCCGCCGTCGGAATCCGGCGAGCTCTCAGTGCCGCCAGCCGCGCCACCTCCGGCAGCAGTCGATCCACGCGGCGTCCCGTCAGCGCGGAAGAGTGAATGAGTGGCGCGTCCTCCAGAAACGGGAAGTGCCAGGCGACGCGCTCCGCGAATCGTTCTGCCACATGGTGATCCTTCTCCACGGCATCCCATTTGTTCATCACCAGCACGATGCCCTTCCGCCGCGAAATGGCCTCTCCCACGATCTTCACATCCTGATCGGTGATCCCCTCGGTGGCGTCGAAGAGCACAGCGGCGACATCGCAGCGTTCGAGGGCACGCATTGCGCGAAGCGCGGACCAGTACTCCACGCCGCGCGAGATTCGGCCACGCCGTCGAAGCCCCGCCGTATCGATGATGCGAAAGCGCGTGCCGTCTCTCTCGACAATCGTGTCGATGGCGTCTCGCGTCGTCCCGGCGACTTCGCTCACAATCATCTTGCGCGTCCCCACCAGTGAGTTCACCAGGGAAGACTTGCCCACATTGGGACGACCGACGACTGCCAGCGCCACCTCTCCCGGGATCGCCTCCGGGGACGGCTCCTCCGGGGGAAGATGCGCCACCACCCGGTCCAGGAAGTCTCCGATTCCGCGCCCGGCCATCGCGGAGATGGGTACGATTTCGCCCACCCCTCCTACATCAATCGATGCCACATCCCAGGCGGCCTCCCCGTCGTCCGCCTTGTTCGCCGCCACCAGCACGCGCCGCCCCGTCCTTCGCAGCAGGCGAAAAGCCTCTTCGTCCTCTGCCGTCGCTCCCACCCGGGCGTCCAGCACGAACACCACCAGGTCCGCCTCTTCGATGGCCAGTTCCACCTGTTCCTGGATGGCCGGGTCCATGCCCAGGCCGTCTTCGAAAGTCATGCCGCCGGTATCGACCAGCCAGAACCCACGCCCGCCCCACTCCGCAGGCGCGTAGTTTCGATCTCGGGTGACGCCGGGTTGGTCGTCGACCACCGCCAGCCGACTCTTCACGATGCGGTTGAAGAGCGTAGACTTGCCCACATTCGGCAAACCGACGATGGCCACCACGGGAAGGCGGTCAGACGCGCTCCCGTGCGAGATGCCCTCGCTCAATCCTCCCGCAGCGAACTCCTCGGTCACGACCGGTCTCCCTTCGTTGTGGACCATCCCCGCAGACGATACCATGTCGAGACGCGGTCCGTCCCCGCCCGGAGAATGTACCCACGACGGATCCTCTCTCATTCACGAGAGTTCCCCCTGACAGCGCCGGGTGCACACGAGCAGGAAGGGGATGGAGCGGGCAACGGGATTTGAACCCGCGACTTTCAGCTTGGGAAGCTGACACTCTACCAACTGAGTTATGCCCGCATCCGGGGATGCACCCTAACATTCCGCGCCCTGTCGCGGTCAAGGCGATTCCATTGCGTGACGGATTCCCGCCGCCACGGTCGCGGCGGCAGTCGCCAGGTCCGCGTCCGATCGAATGCGAATCCGGCAAACACCCTCCACTCCGCGAAACCAGGTTCGCTGCCGCTTTGCGAACCTCCGTGTCTGCATGATGATGCGATCTCGCGTCTCCTTTCGCGAAACCTTTCCGGCCGCAAGCAGCGCCACCTCCGCATAGCCCAGCGCACGGAAGGCGGGTGCCTGCTCGGAGAGTCCCTCCTCCAGCAAGCAGCGAACCTCCTCCTCCCACCCCGCGTCCAGCATCCGGTCCACACGCCGGGCGATTCGCGCCGAAAGCGCGTCCGAGTCCCATTCCAGTCCGTACCTCACCGGCCGCCAGCGCGCGGGAGCCTCGCGATGCCGACGGTGATGCTCCGAAAGAGTGACCCCCGTCAGTTCCAGCACTTCGATGGCGCGGATCACCCGCACCCGATCCGCGGGGGCCAGGCGCGCTGCCGTCTCGGGGTCCGCATCCGCGAGGCGTCGATGAAGCCTCTCCTCCCCGTCCGCATCCGCCTCCTGATTCAACCGGGCTCGCAGCCCAGGATCCGCCGACGGCCCTTCGAAGAGCCCGCCCTCCGCCGCGCGCAGATAGAGCCCGCTTCCACCCACCAGAAAGCCCACGCACCCGCGCCCGATGATCTCGTGAAGGGCCGCCGCCGCTTCCCGCCCAAAACGCGCGGCTGTGTAAGTCTCCTCCGGGTCGACGACATCCACCAGGTGATGCGGGGCCGCCGCGCGCTCCTCCAGAGTGGGCTTGGCGGTCCCCGCGTCCAACCTGCGGTACACTTGTCGTGAATCCGCCGACACGATCTCCAGGCCCAGTTCGACCGCCACCTTCACCGCGACACCGCTCTTGCCGGAAGCCGTCGGACCGGCGAGACTCGGAAGAAGAGGGAGCTTGCTGTTCTCGGACAAGGGGGTCTCCCGCAATCGGGGGTGGACCGGTCTCCGCTATCGGCCGGTGGCACCCGAAGGCTAGCTTGGCGTCCCCTTGGACTCCAGACATAACGAAGCGGCGAAGACCTCTCGATCACCTCGTTCCCGGGAGCCGAAATGACACGCCTCACGCGCCTGTGCCCGGCTCTTCTGACCCTCCCGCTGCTCCTTGCGCACGCCGATGCCCCGGCGGCCGAGTGTGTCGACCATCAGGGATTCCTTCATTGGAAGGGAACGGTGGACACCCCCGGCAGCGCAAGGGACGCCGCACTGTCCGGAGACTGGGCCTTTGTCGCCGATGGCGACTCCGGGCTCCGGGTGATCGACCTCTCCGATCGAACCGCACCGATGGAGGTGCACTCGGTGGATACACCCGGCTCCGCGGAGGCGGTGGCTCTTTCCGGGAACCACGCCTTTGTCGCGGCGTCGGGGACACTACGCATCATCCGCATCGCGAACCCTTCCATCGCCTGGACTGAAGCCACGCTCACCCTTCCCGGGCCTGTGCGCGGCGTCGCTCTCGACGGATCGACGGTGGTGCTCGCGGCTTCCTACCAGGGTCTTCATGTCGTCGATGTGACCGATCCGGGCACGCCGGCACTCCTCCTGTCGCTCTCCACCAGCGGGAATGCCACGGGCGTGGATGCCGGGAGCGGACTGGCCGTGATTGCCGACGAGACTCAGCTGGTCGTGGTGGACATCTCGTCCCCCGCTTCTTCGTTCATCACGGACACAGTCGGGATGCCCGGAACCGCCACCGGCGTTTCGCTCCGCCACCCGTACGCCTATGTCGCCACGGGTTCCGCGGGCCTCACCGTGGTGGATGTCACGAACCCGTCCCTTGCGACGATCTCGGACATTCTCGCCACCCCCGGAGTGGCACGAGGCGTCACTCTCCTCGGTGACCTCGCGGCGGTCGCGGACTACGACGGAGGCTTCGCCGCCTTCGACCTGTCGCAACCGGCCCATCCCGTCTTTCTCGGATCGCTGGACACCTCCGGATTGGCCGTGGGGGCCGGAAGCTGGGGCGGTACCGTCGTGATGGCCGACGGCGCATCCGGACTCCACGCATTCCACGCGGCGGATCCGTGGCTTCTTCCGCCGCTGGGAAGCACGCCTCTCCCCGGGATCGCGCGGTCCGTCATCGCCACGGCCGACGGCCAGCATGCGCTGGTCGCCAACGGACTCAGCGGCCTTACCGTCGTCGACATCGCGGATCCCGCCACACCGACGGCGCTCGGAACCACCGACACCCCCGGAGAGGCGAATGCCGCGGCGCTCGCCCACCCGGTTGTGTGGATCGCCGATGGCCCCGGCGGACTGCGCGGATACGACATCACCAGCCCGGGGATGCCGGTCCCCGCCGGAACCATCGCGCTGTCCGGAGAGGCCCACTCCGTGGCCGTCTCCGGAACTCTTGCCGCCGTGGCTGCCGCGGACCCCAGCGGATTCCAGGGTGTCCACCTGCTGGACCTGTCCAATGCGAACTCTCCGACCGTCCATTCCAGCCTTCCACTCGACGGCTACCCGACCGGCGTTGCGCTGAGCGCGGACCTGGCTCTGGTCGCAGCCTATTCGGCCGGGCTTCATGTGGTCCGCGTCGCGACCCCCTCCGCGCCGGTCCTCCTGGGTACGGTGGACACTCCCGGATACGCGACCGCCGTGGCGGTACATGACTCGACCGCATTCGTTGCCGACGCCGGCGGCGGGCTGCAAGTCGTGGACATCTCCAACCCGAGTGCGCCACTCCTTGTCGCTTCCCGCGCCACGCCGGGGCTTGCGGTCGGTGTGCATGTGGCGGGCGCACATCTCTATCTCGCGGACGGAGACGCCGGGGTTCATATCTTCGACATCACGAATCCGGCTGCCCCCCGGGTTCTCGGAAGCGCGGCGACCGGTTCGTCTGTTTCTTCCGTGGTCGTCACGCAGGATGTCGCCATCTCCTCCTCCACCGACACCCTCTTCGCCACACCCCTTCAATGCATCGACACCACTCCGCTCTTCCTCCGCGCATTCAAACTGGAGGCCGCTCCCGGCGTGGTGACCGCCACCTGGCATGTGGCCGACTCCGCCGATCCTTCCGACTTCCGCCTGCTCGCCGGGCATCCTTCCGCCATGCGGGTTGTCCCCGGCGTGGAACAGTTCCTGCCCGGTCGTTTTCGTGCGGTGGATCGCGATGAGGAACTCGCGGCCGGCACGACCATGCCCTACTCGCTGGAGTACCGCGCCGGAGGAGTGTGGTCGCGCCTTGCCACGGCTTCCACCGCCGTCCCCGCAATCGCGCCCGCCCTCCTGCTGCACCCGCCGTATCCCAACCCGGCTTCCGCGCAGATCACGCTCTCCTTCGATCTTGCGCGGGAAACACACGCCCGGCTCTCCATCGTGAACACCGCCGGGCGAATCGTCGCACGACCGTGGGCAGGGCTTTCCGGCCCCGGAACTGTTTCTGTGGAATGGGACGGACGCGACGACTCGGGGAAACGCGTCGCCTCTGGGGTCTACCTCCTTCAGATCCGTTCCCCCGGTGGCAGCGCGGCCAGAAGCGTCATTCTCACGAGGTAAGAGGCGACCCGCTCCCCGGGAATCCCAGAGAAGCCGGGGGAGGACAGTCACCTATCTGACATGGGTGCGTTGGGTTGCGCCTGCTGGCTCAAGTTCTTTCGAAGCGATCGTCCAGTTCTTCCTTCCGAACCTCCAGATAGATCGGACGGCCGTGGGGGCAAAGACGGGGGACATCCGTCGCCGCCAGCCGCTTCAGCAGGTAGTCGATCTCTTCCGCATGGAGCCGTTGGCCGAACTTCACCGCCCCTTTGCACGAATACGACTTCGCAAGGGCATCGCGGAATCGCGCAGCCCCCGCCCGCGCCAGTTCCGCGGAACCAAACAGTTCCGCGAGAAACTCACCGCCTCCCCATTGCGAGAGACTTCCGGGGATCCCATCCACCAACAGGCTCGTGGGGCCGCCGGGGCGCGCATCAAACCCCATCCCGGAAAGAACCGCCGCTGCGTCCTCCGGATTCTGTCCCGGCGCCAGGTCCACGACATACGGCTCCAGAAGCCCCTGCACCGGAACGCCCCCCTCCGACGAGGCCAGAAGGCGTATCTCGTCATAGAGGACCCGTTCGTGCGCGGCGTGCTGATCCACGATCAGGAGCCGGGCTCCGTCCTCCACGACCAGATACGCGCCCCACACTTCTCCCACTGCGCGAAGTGTCCGCCCCGCCTCCCGGGGTTCCGTGCCCGACTCCGCAGGAGCCGGGCGTGCCGCCGTAGCCGCCGCGCTTCTTCCGGCAAGCGGCAGCGATCCCTGCCTCGTGTCCTGCGCTGGCGGATCCCCCCTTGCGGACACTTTCCACGAGAGGGCCCCTTCCCTGCCCATGCGGTCAAAGCGCACACCGAAGACCGCCTCTGCCACCGCTCCCCGCACTGCCGAGAACACGCGGTCTTTCGCGGTGAAGCGCACCTCCCGCTTCGTCGGGTGGACATTCACATCCACGCGAGACGGGTCCGTTCGAATGTGCAGCGCGAAGAGCGGGTGTTTCCCTCCTGGTACGGCGCCTCCGATTCCGGAAACGACCGCATGCGCCAGAGAGGCATCGGAGACCACACGCCCGTTCACCAGAAGCACCTGATGCCCCGGACGCGTTCTGGAGAAGTCCGACGCCGACACGAGGCCGGTCACCTCGATCCCGTCCGCGCCCCCCTTCACCTCCACCATCCGTGCCGTCGCCTCCTTCCCCAGAATCTGCGCGGCCCGAGCCCGGAAGGGTGCGTCCACGGCGATGTCCAGCACTTCGCGTCCATCGCGTGTCACTGCAAATCCCACGCCCGGAGCGGCGAGCGCAAGCTCCCCGATGCTGCGTACCAGCACGCGGCCTTCCGTCGCCGGAGTACGCAAGAACTTCCGCCGGGCCGGTGTGTTGTAGAACAGCCCGGTCACCTCCAGCGTCGTGCCTCGCGCTCTCCCCGCCGGAGTCTCCTCCAGCACGCGGCCGCCCTCAATCCGGATGCGTCCCCCGGCTGCGTCTCCCCCCGTGCTGGTCACCAGTTCCACCCGGGCCACCGCTGCGATGGACGCCAGCGCCTCCCCCCGGAAACCGAGGGTGCCCACCGTGCCGAGATCCTCTGCCGAGGTGATCTTGCTCGTGGCATGGCGCTCGAAGGCCAGCCGGAGTTCATCCGCCGGAATCCCGCACCCGTCATCCGATACGCGAACGCGATCCAGCCCGCCCCCGTCAATCGTGATCTCCACGCGGGTCGCCCCCGCATCGATGGCGTTCTCCACGAGTTCCTTCGCCAGAGATGCCGGTCGCTCCACCACTTCTCCGGCAGCGATCCGATTCGAAACGAGCGGCCCCAGTGCGACGATCGGCTTCATGATGTGTTCTCCGAGTCATTGCCCGTCGTGCGGCGCTTCCACTCCGCCAGGACCGCCAGCGCCTCCATCGGAGTCAGCTCCTCCGGGTGGAGCGTCGCCAGTTCCGAAAGAACGGCGGCCGCCGCGCTGGAGAAAAGGTCCAGCTGACTGCCCCGCGCCTCCGCATCCCGCTGGCGCCCCTCAAAGAAGGTCCCCTCCTCCAGTCCGCCCAGGATGCTCCGCGCACGAGTTGTGATCTCCGCCGGAAGCCCCGCGAGTCGCGCCACCTGAATACCGAAACTCCGATCCGCTCCCCCTTCCACCACCTTGCGAAGGAAGACGATCTCCTCCTTCCATTCGTGAACGGTCACACGGAGATTCCGTGCACGGGGAAGGCGCTCCGCCAGTTCCGTCAGCTCGTGGTAGTGCGTTGCGAAGAGAGTTCGCGCGCACCGCTCTGCCGAGTCATGAAGGAACTCCGTCACCGCCCACGCGATGGCCAGGCCGTCCCAGGTGGAAGTCCCGCGGCCTACCTCGTCCAGCAACACGAGACTTCGCGGAGTCGCCGACGAGAGAATCCGTGACACCTCCACCATCTCCACCATGAAGGTGGAGCGTCCCGCAGCCACATGATCCGAAGCTCCGACCCGCGTGAACACCCGGTCCACGACGCCAATCTGCGCGGCCTCCGCCGGCACGAAACTGCCCGTCTGTGCGAGGATGACGATGAGTGCCACCTGTCGAAGAAAGGTGGACTTCCCCGCCATGTTCGGCCCCGTGATCAGGAGTATCTGCCGCCCGTCCGCCTCACCGTCCAGCACACTGTCGTTCGGCACGAAGGACTGGGTGGGCAGCATCTGTTCGACCACCGGATGTCGGCCCTGGCGGATCTCGATTCGCGACGAGTCATCCACGCAGGGGCAGATCCACTTTCCGCGACGCGCCACTTCCGCAAACGACAGCAGCGTGTCCACCGCGGCCAGTCCCCGGGCGCACTCGCGAATCCTCGGGCAGGACCGTGCAATGCGCTCGCGCAGTTCGCGAAACATCTCGTACTCCATCCCGCGACCCCGCTCCTCCGCGCCGAGGATCTCGGCCTCCCGCTCCTTCAGTTCCGGCGTGATGTAGCGCTCCGCATTCACCAGCGTCTGCCGCCGCTCGTACCGATCCGGCACGAGCTCCCGATTCGTCTTGCTCACTTCAATGTAGTATCCGAAGACTCGGTTGTATCCGATCTTCAGCTTGGCAATCCCGGTGGTCTCCCGCTCCCGCGACTGCAACTGCGCGATCCACCCCTTCCCGTCCCGCTGAAGCGACCGCACGCGATCCAGTTCCGCGTCGAACCCGTCCCGAAAGAGGCCGCCGTCCTTCAGCGACAAGGGCGGATCCTCCGCGATGGCGGCGTCGATCGAATCCACCTCCGGCGAAAAGTCCCCGATGCGCGCCGCCAGATCCGCGAAGATCCCGGCCTCCGCGCCCTGAAGGAGTTCGCGCAAGCGCGGCATGGCCGCCAGCGAATCGCACAGCCCGCGCAGATCCCGCGCGTGCCCTCGACCGGCGGCGATGCGCATCGACAGTCGTTCCAGATCGCCGACTCCGCGCAGCACTTCCGCCACAGCATCCCGGAAGCCCCCATCGGAGACGAAAGCCGACACGCCCCCCTGCCGCGCCGCAATGCCATCCACCGAGAGAAGCGGGCGGGCGAGCCATTTCCGGAGAAGCCGCCCGCCCATGGGGGTGCGCGTCCGGTCCACCACGGACAGCAGCGTCCCGTCCGTTCCATCCCCTTGAAGAGGGCGCAGGATCTCCAGGTTTCGCAGGCTGATCTCGTCCAGCACAAGGACGCCTTCCCCTTCGTCCAGTTCCAGCGCGGCCAGCTCGGAGCGCTCCGCCTTCTTCAGGCTCTCCAGATACCCCAGGAGGCCCGCTGCCGCGGTCCATGCCAGGGGATGGAACCGCGCCCCTCCTTCGCCCGATGCGCAACCCGGTCCGTCGGACACCACGCGGACCGCATCCTCCGGATAGGGGAAGTCGCCCAGAGGAACTCGCTCTACCGGCACTCCCCCGGGAAGTGCCGCACGGAGGATGTCGTCGCCGGGTCCATCGGGCATCAGGATCTCCGACGGGGCAATCCGCACCAGCTCATCCGCAAGCCGGATCGCCGCCACCTCGGTCGCCGCGAACTCGCCCGTGGAGAGGTCGCACCGGGCCACCCCATACCGCCCCGCGTCGGCGTCCGGGAATACCGCAGCCAGGTAGCGACTCTCACATTCCTCCAGAAGGCCCGGCATGGTGGCCGTTCCCGCAGACACCACTTCCACGACTTCGCGCCGAACCAGCCCCTTGGCCTCGGCGGCGTCCTCCACCTGATCGCACACGGCGACGCGAAGCCCGGCAGTCACCAGCCTGGACACGGATGCCTCCAACGACCGAAGCGGGACTCCTGCCAGCGGTACGCCTTCGCCCTTCTCCGTACCCCGCGTGGTCAGCGCAATGCCCAGCACGCGTGAGAAGGTCTCCGCGTCTTCATAGAAGGTCTCCCAGAAGTCGCCCATCCGAAACAGAAGTACGGAATCCGGGTGGGCCTCTTTTGCGCCCAGGTACTGCCGCATGAGCGGGGTCAGCCCCGGATCCGTGGGCGAAGGCCGCCTCGCCGTCTTCGGCACCGGATGGGAAGGCGCGCTGCTCACGGTGCCGCCGGGGACACGGTCGGGGCCAGCCCCCCCAGCATCCGGATGGAGTCCGCGGCTGCCAGGGCATCTTCGCGGCTCGGGAACGGGCCCACGAAAACGCGGTGCACCGGACCTCGCGACCCCTGTCCCGGCTCGACCCGGACCTCGCCGAGTCCCAGTCCCAAGAGAGCCTGCCGCAAGGACACGACATTGCGGGGATCCGCCAGCGCCGCCACTTGAACCTGATGGGGAACGCCTGCGCGGTCTCCCGTCTCTTCATCCTCCGGGGGCTTCGTCTCGAACGGTCGAGCCAGGTCCCCTCGGATCATGGTGGCCTCCGGCGAGGCGGGATAGTTTCGTTCGATCTCCGCGGCCAGCGTCCGGGCATCTCTCTCCCGCCCAAGCAGACGCAAGCACTCCACACGCTGACGCGCGGCCGCACTGGCGCGCGGATCGTGGGGATAGTCCCCCTCAAAACGATCAAACCGCCGCTGCGCCTCCACGAGGTTGCCGAGATGAAACGAGGCAAACGCCCGCCCGAAGCGCGCAGAGGCCATTTCCGCCGGTTGGCTCGCGGCGTCCTCCGCCTGCTCGAAAGCCTCCGCGGCACGCCCCGCTTCATTGGCTCCGAGCAGCGCGCGCCCCTTCCACAGGAACGCCTCACCCCGATCGACGAGCCCGGCGGGTTCTCCGGCCAGAAGGGCAAACTCGGCCGCCGCCGCCACATAAAGCCCGGCGGAGTACGCGTGAATCCCCTTCATCCGCCGAGCCCGGATGGCGGTGGCGCGATCCGGATCCCCGTTCAGCACGAGATCCCAGAATGCCAGTGCCTTGGCGGGATCTTCCTCGGTCAGCGCGAGAAGCTCCGCGCCGCGGGCTGTCTCCGCCAGTTCCGGGTAGGCCGTGAGTTCGGATCGAAGGAGTTGCCCGGCGTCGCCCGTACGGCCGTCGGCCCAGGCTTCTTCGGCTTCTTCCAGGTCCGCGCGCACTCCTCCCGCAACCAACGCGGCGGCCAGCGCCCCGGCCAGCACGGCGTGGCCCCGTCGCTTCACCGCGAAGTCTCCGTCAGGGAGCTTATGTCTGTCTCGGAGGCACCATCGGCCTCCTTGGACTCCCCGACGATTCCCCCGACGCGAGGCACGGCACTTGCAATCCGTTCATCGAGAAGCTCTCCCGCCTCCGCCACGCGATCCATCTGCAGAAGGAGACCGACCTCCAGATCCGCGAGCCGGTCGGACTCCGGATGTTCATCGCGCCCGCGATGCACTTCCGCCAGGGCGCCATCCAGTTCTCCCTTCCGCCGGAGGAAAAGGGCCAGTCCAAAGGAGCCCGCTTCGTGGCCGGGACACGCTTCCAGAACCCGACGGTAGGAGCGTTCCATCTCTCCGAAACTCCCGTCAAGGAAGCGGACTCTCTCCAGATGGGGGAACAGATCACTGGCGCCTACCGGGTCTGCGGCAAGGGCGCCCTCCCACGATTCGATCGCCGCCCCCAGCTTCCCCTGCGCCTCCTCCACGAAGCCCTGAACTCGCCCGACCAGCGCACACGACGCGTCGATCTTCCGCGCCTCTTTCAGCGTTCGGGCCGCCCCGTCGAGATCCCCGTCCTCCAGGAGCCGCTCTGCCTGCGAAGCGCGGTATGCCGCGAGTTCCGCTGGTCCGAGATCCTCCGAGAGACGCGCAAGATCCCGGGTCGCCTTGAAGGCTCCATCGAACTCCCCCGCCTCTTCGCGGGTGTACGCGAGAACGCGAAGCTCCTCCTTCGGGTTCGACGCAAGGCGGACCGCCTCCGCAGCCGCTTCCGTGGCTGCCTTTGCTCGCCCGAGGTCCAGCAGGTCCAGCGCGAGCGATCGCTGCACGCGAGCTCGCACCGTCCGCGACAGGCCGCGCCGCGTGGTCAGCTCGCGGTGAACCTGGAAAGCCCGCCGCGCATCCCCGCGCTGTCGGAACAGCTCTCCCAGCCGAAGGTAGGCATCGACGCCACCGGAACCTTCACGGGCGGCTTCGCGAAACTGCGTGAGCGCCGTCTCGTCGTCCCCGTCCGCCAGTGCTCGCAAGGCCAGAATATACGGCGGGGTTCGGTCCGCCCGGTTTCGCCGGAACGCAGACCAGCTCTTCGCGCCGATGAATGCCACGATCCCAAGAGCCACCGCCAGTCCGACCCAGAGCATCACGACGGCGTCCCTCCCTCTGAGCTGTCGTCTACCGGATCTTCCAGCGGAAGATTGCGCAGACTGGTGAGCTCATCCTGCACGCGCCCGCGCGAACGCTTCAGACTTCGAAGTGCCGCGCCGAGTTCCATGATCCGAAGAACGGACACCGCGTACCCGACGACCATCCCGATCACGAACACGCAGAACAGCGCCCACGCCAGCGGAGCCGCCTGCACGCTGGTGAAGAGAAGGTCCAGATCCACCTGCTGCTCCGCGGAGTTGTTCAAGGCGGTGAACCCGAACCAGACCACCAGCAGGACCAGCAGGAGCCCCGCGCGGATTCCACTCAGAAATCTCATCATGCCCCCGTTCCAACCGGGATGCCCCGGTATGTCGCGCCCGATAGCCCCGTCAGCCGAGCCGTCACGAGATCTCCCGCACGGCCTGACCCCCGTGGCAACACCACCATGAACCCGTTTCGCGTTCTCCCCATCGGCTCTTCCCGATCCCGCCGACTGGGCCCTTCGACCAGAACCTCCATCTCCCTCCCGAGATTCTCCTGGAGGATCTCTTCACCGATCCCCCGCTGGAGTTCGATGAGTTCCGTCAGGCGAGCCGCCTTCACTTCCTCCGGCAGGTCGTCGGGCAGGCGCGTCGCGGGCGTCCCCTCCCGCGGAGAATAACGGTACATGTACGCTTCCGAAAAGCGAACCCTCTTCACAAGATCCAGAGTCTCCTGAAAATCTTCGTCCGTCTCCCCCGGAAACCCCACGATCAGATCCGTCACGAACTGAACATCCGGGATCCACTCCCGGGCCCGATCCACCTGGCGAAGATACCACTCTGCGCTGTGGCGGCGCTTCATCCGTCGCAGAACGGTGTCCGAGCCGCTCTGGACCGGGAAATGGAGATATTCGCAGACCGATGGGCACTCTGCAACGGCCCGGAGGACATCGTCCGTCATATCTCGCGGATAGGACGAGGTGAAACGAATCCTCGCCAGCCCCTCCACCGCGTCCAGTCGGCGGAGAAGTTCCGCGAAGTCCACCTGGCCGTCACGATACGAGTTCACATTCTGACCCAGCAGTGTGATCCGCCGAACACCCAGATCCACCTGCCTGCGCGCTTCGTCGACGACCTCGCGCCAGGCCTTTGATCGTTCCCGGCCCCTCGTGTAGGGAACTATGCAGAAAGTGCAGAACTTGTCGCACCCCTGCTGGATGGTCAGATGGGCGCAGACTGACGACTGCGGCCGCGCGGCACCCTTCACCGCATAGGTGTGTTCCGCGTCAGGCGTCGTCTCAACCACGGGGGAGTCCGGAACGCCGCGGAAAGTGTCGATCAGGCGAGGAAGATCCCGGTAGGAGTCCGTCCCCGCAATCAGATCCACCTGCGGCGACCTCTCCCGGAGCTTCCCGCCCAGCCGCTGGGCCATGCAGCCGACCACGCCGATCATCACGCCCGGGCGGCGCGCCTTCAGCGGGGCGAGGTTCCCCAGTCGTCCGCGAACACGATCCTCCGCCCCGTCTCGGACGGAGCAGGTATTCACGAGGAGGACATCCGCGTCGGCCGGATCCTCCACGGGCGCATACCCCTCCGCAATGAGACGCTCGGCGATGAACTCGGAGTCGTACTCGTTCATCTGGCACCCGAAGGTCGACAGGTGGAAGGTCGGGCGATTCTCCCGCGCAAGCCCCGTTGCCGGACGCCCCGGCCCTCCCAGCGGCCACTTCATTCCCGCTCCAGACGCCGGCCGAGGACTCCGTCGTCGGTCAGCGATTCAAGACGCACCGGCTCCACGCTCGCTCGCTTCTCACCCGGACCCAGATCCACGCGGATGTAGTTGTCCGTGAGGCCGCTGAGGAGTGGCGAACCGTTTCGGCTTCCCTCTTCGATCAAGACCGGCATGGTACTCCCCAGATGCCGCTGCCGGAACTCCCGCGACTTCCGCGCTGAGAGCCGCTTCAGTGCACGGGTGCGCCGCTTCTTCTCATCCGCGGGAACATCGTCGCCCAGTGGCTCCGCATGGGATCCCGGTCGAACGGAGTAGGGGAATGCGTGGAGATAGGTGAATGGCAGTGCCTCCAGAAGATCGAAGGTCTTGCGAAAGTCCGCTTCCGTCTCTCCGGGGAAACCGCAGATGACATCCGTCCCCAGGCCACAATCGGGGATGCGGGAACTCAATGCCTCGATCCGTTCCACGAAGGTGCCAATCCGGTAGCTTCGTCCCATTCGCCGCAGCACCTCCTCGCTCCCGCTCTGCATGGGCACATGCAGGTGCCGGCAGAAGCGTTCATCCTCCGCGACGAGATCCAGGATTCCGTCGCTCAGCGTGGTGGGTTGGATGGAGCTCAGGCGAAGGCGTTCCAGCCCGGGCACCGCGAGAACCCCCCGCATCAGCGATTCCAGACCGCGCTCCGCGTCCGGCAGGTCCAGACCGAAGTCGCCCACATGCACGCCCGTGATCACGATCTCCGTGTAGCCGTTCGCGACAAGATCTTCGACCTGCGTCCACACACTCTCCGGGCGGCGGCTTCGCGAAGTCCCCCGTGTGGAAGGGATGATGCAGAACGAGCAGGATTCGTTGCACCCCTCCTGAACCTTCACGAAGGCGCGGGAGTGCCCCATCATCTCCGTGATCGGGACATCCACGAAGGTACGGGCTTCGGAAATGGGGGACACCGCCAGACGCACCTGACCCGGAACCGTATGCCCCAGTTCTTCCGCGACGCGCTCCCGATCCGCGGCCCCCAACACCAGGGACACGCCATCCAGTTCGCCCAGTTCCTTCGGCGCGCGCTGCGCATAACACCCGGTCGCCAGAATCCGCGCGTGAGGGCGCTCACGGTGAATCCGGCGGATTGCGCTTCGGGCACGCGAGTCCGCCCGCGCGGTGACGCTGCAGGTGTTTACGATATACACATCCGCCTCCTCCCGGAACGCGACCGTCCGCCAGTCGCCTTCTTCTTCCAGAAGGGTCCGCATGGTCTCGGTATCGTACTGGTTCAGCTTGCACCCGAATGTGCAAAACGCGACGCGCTTCAAGGAACGGTCCTCCGACGATGGGTGCGGATGCGCGAACTGCCGGGGGAATACTCCGCCTAGAAGGCTACTCCGCCGCTCACCCTGTGCGTATCCTCGAGGTCTGCGTGCCCCCGGAAGGCGTAGTCGAAGGAAAGGCGTCGGAATCGGAGCCCGGTGCCCGCCGTGAAGCGACCCTCCTCCGAACCCACCCGAAGAGCCACGGTATCCCGGAAGAGGTACTCCAGCCCCGCGCGGAGATCTCCTGAAAAGATGCTGAACGCAACGGTGGCCTGGTCCTTGCGCTTCTCGAAACGGAAGTCCACATCGCAGACCGCCGTGATGGACCCGCGAAGCCGGGGCAGTTCCCGCGTCCAGGCTGTCCCGAGCTTGAGCGTGGGGCTGATGTACTCCCGTGATTCGCTGGGTGTGCCGCTCCAGTCGAGGAAGGTGGTGGTGATGTCCTGCATATTCAGGCCGACCACCCATCCCGGACGAAGCTCATAAAGCGCCCCGACATCCAGTCCCATGCCCCAGGCCGCGTAGGAACCCACTGCCTTGCGGACGAACTTCACACTGGCGCCCACGGAGAGTTCCGGTCGGAACACCTGCGTTCTTCCGTACGAGAGGAAGAGGCCCGTCTCGCGATCCGTCACTTCCTGTGCGGTGGCGTTCAACAGGTCCAGATCCAGGCGTTCGCCCGGGTCCAGCTGCCCGTTGCCCTGGGTTCCATCCGTATCGATGGTATCGAAGTCACCGTCCGCGCCACTCTCGATGTACTTGAGAATGTCCGGATCCGTCGTGTTGAAGACGATGCCCGGCACGGACACCATCAGGAACCCGATTCCGAAGGCGCTCCGACCGCCATCCTCCCGCTCCCGAGGCTTGAGCACCAGCGCGCCGCAGTCGTAGTTCACGAGATCCCGGAACCGCTCCGAGTGCATGTAAACCAGTTGTCTTCCTTCGTTGCGTGGAAGAGCCGCCGGATTCCAGTACGCGGCGGTGGCGTCGTCGACGAGTCCTACGAATGCGCCGCCCATCCCCAGCGGCCTGGCACCGATCCCGGTCGAAAGGAATTCACCCGCATACGGCGTGGCAAAAGCCGAACCGCCCGTCCACAGAGCGAGAAGAACTCCCGCCCCCAGGGCCATGGATCTTGGAAGGGTCATCCGCGAGGTCTCCCGGAGGCTCGTGGGCGCGAAGGGGTCTCACCGACAGATTCGGAGGACTTCACACAGGCGCTGAGTGTAGAAATGCCTTCGCTACCTGTCAAGATCGGCTCTCGGGGTGGTTCGCAGGAGCTTTTGCACCTCTTCCTCCTTGGGAAGGCCCATTCGTCCGCCTGCCACGCGGCACTTCAGCGCCGCGACGGCCGCCCCCGCAATCAACGAATCCTCCCACGGGAGCCCGCGCAGAAGCCCCCACGCGGTCCCTGCGTGGAAGGCATCGCCCGCCCCCGTGGTGTCCACGGCCCGCACTTCGAAAGCAGGCACCCGAAGCACCTCCGGACTTCCCTTGCGGGCAGCCACCACTCCCTTCGCACCCCGCGTGACGGCCGCGTGAGACGGCCCTCTCGCGAGAAGGCACGCAAGAGCCGCCTCCGTTTCCCCCGCCCCGGAGAGCGCGTCGGCAAACGGCTCGGACACGATCGCGTAGTCCGAAACTCCCACGAACTCGCGCCAGTCCTCACGCAGCGTCCCCGCATCGAGAAGAACGTGCGCACCCGCCGCTCGGGCGTTCTTTGCCAGTTCCACCGACTCTGCCCCCATCCATGTGTCCAGAAGAAGAAGGTGCGGGGCCGGATCCGGCAGGTCGGGCACCGCGGGAAAGCGCGGCCGCGCACCCGTGGAGGAGAAGATCGTCCGGCTGCCGTTCGCCCGATCCACCAGGATGACCGAGACGACCGACTCGTGGGTTTCGTCCACCACCATCCCGGAAACCTCCACCCCTTCGCGAGCCAGCTCCTCAATCTGCGCCTGCCCCGCCGCATCCCCCCCGACCGCTCCGGCGAAAGAGACCCGCATCCCCAGGCGCGAGAGCGCCACGGCGGCATTCGCGGCCGGCCCCCCTCCTTGACGGACGATTCGGTCCAGTGAGAGTTTGCAGTCTCGGGGGATCGGGAAGTCGGTGGGCACCAGAAGATCCGACGCCACGAGTCCCACGCACAACACCCGCGCTTCCCCGTCACGCGGGGGAAGATCCGGAAGGCTGGTTTTCTCTGAACTCACGACTTGCCCCCTCCTGTTCGTCCGGAGCCCTCCCCGGAATGCTGGCCGCGATGGTCTCCGCGCGGGAGGTCGTTTCGGCCAACTCCCGAACGCTCCCACCCGAGGCTGCGGTCCTGGCCGTCCTTGCGTGGTGCGTCTTCGGCACGCTCGTCGGAGTGCTGGCTGCGCGAGTCGCGAACCGGCTCCCCCTTCGGCATGCCAACGCTCCGATGGCCTACCTTGCCACGGGGGCTCTCTATTGGCACCCGATTGCCGCCGTTGTCGGGGCCGCGTTCCTGGCCATCGCCCGGGCCGCGCGCCGCCGTGTACTCCCCGGACGAACCCGCCTCGATTTCCTGCTGGTGCTTGCTGTTCCCCTGGCGGTGGCAGCCACTTCCCCGGACCCCTCGCGCAACCTGCCGCCGGGCACCGTCACGGCCTCCGCCGCAAGGCCCGCCACGACACCCCATGCGCGTGCGGTCCCGGTGACGCTGGCAATCCATGTGCACCCCACTTCGCCGCCCCCCGACGCAGGGCATCTTCCGCTTCGGGCGCTGGCCGCATCCGGCACCGGGCGCCGCGCCGCGCTGGCAACCGGTCGCGTCCCTTCGCGCACGCGAGTCGGGGCGGAAACGCCACGCCGGTTTCTCGGGGGTGGGCTCACCTCCATCCCGCACCGCCCCGGGCCGCGCCTCCTGTCTCTCCTGCTTCCAGCCGGAACGCCCGGCGAAGGCCCGTTCCGCCCCGTCGGCACGCTGAGCGATTTCTGCGCCAGCGCGGGAATCCCCGTGCTCACCGAACCGCCCTCCCACGACGACCCGCCGCTCTTCCTTCGACTCCTGCCCGGCGGACACTTCCCCTCTCCCGGCGGCGGGGGGACGCCCGCTCAGGGCGTGCGAATCGACATCTCTCTGAAGACGAACGGCGGGGGCGTCTTCTTCTCGGGTTCCGGAATCCGTGCCGACATTGCGCCCGCACCGTGCACGCTCATGGATGTGACGGCCACCGCCCTCCATCTCCTCGGGATTGCACTCCCGCGAAACCTCGACGGACGGGTTCTTGTCGAAGTGCTGGAGGCCGCATCGGGACTCGCCCGTCCCGTCCGCTACGACTCCCGCCTCCCGGCCTCCTCCCGGGACCCGGTCAGCCTTCTCACCACATCCAGATAACCCGCGCACTCCTTCTCCCACGAATGGGCCTCATAGATCTTCCCGCCGCGTTCCACCATATGCTGCCGCAGGTTCGCGTCGCCCAGCGCGTTCCCCACAACCCGGACCATGTCCTCCAGTGATCCCGGGTCGAAGAAGAGAAGGTCCTCCTCGCCAAACAGATCCTGGATCGCGGGGGATCTGGAAACAGCCACGGGTCGCCCGGTCCCCAGGTATTCGAAGAGACGCGTCGGCAACGCCAGATCGCTGAACGCCCCGCCTCGATTCGGTACGATGCCCAGATCGCATCCCGCCACCTCGGCCGGAATGTCCTCCAGCGGAACCGGGCCGCGAACTTCTACCCATTCGCGGCGCCCTTCCTGAGCGACCATCTCCCGAATGACGGGCAGATAGTCTCCGTCGCCCAGAATGGTGAAGCGCACGGCCAGCCCACCTTTCCTGACGCGCTCCGCCGCAAGAACCGCAAGATCGACCCCGCTTCGCCGGGTCACGGTTCCATGAAACAGGAGCCGCGCCTCTCCGACCGCTTCCGGGCGTGGGGGGGCCGCCTCAAAGAGCCCGGGATCCGGCGAGTTCAACACCACGCGAATCCGGTCCGCCGGCCGCCCCCTTTCCAGCAGACGACGCCGAAACGCCCCGGTGGCCGCCAGCACGGCATCCGCAAAGGCCACCGACGCGCCCTCGATGCGCGTCAGGAGACGAATGAGCAACGAGTCCCGGCCAAGGCCGAACTTCGACTCGTAAAGCTCCGGCACCGGATCGTGGAGGTCGAGAAGCACCGGAACCCCCGCGAACCAGGGGACGAGGGTCGCGAAAACAAGGAAGTCGGGCATATTGTGCACCTGCACGAGCCGGTAGCGCTGTGCGCCGTAAAGCGCACCCACAGCGAGGCTTCCGACCCCACAGATCATGCAGTACTCAAAGGCGTACCGAAGCAATCCCCCGCGCCGTCTGCGAAGCGGCAGGCGAAGATAGCGCACCCCCGCCACCCTCTCCTGCCACCGCTGCCCCCGATCCCGCAGGCAGAGGACATCCACACGATACCCGGCGGCCACCAGCCCTTCCGCCTCCCGGCGCACGCGCGGGTCCGCCGGGCAATAGCTGTGTACCAGCATGAGAACCCGAGGGAGGCTCATCGAGAGCCCTCCGCCACGGCCCCGGGCGAGAGGTGCGTGAGAAGCAGTTCGACGAACGCGGGTTCTCCGCGCAATGGATCCAGCGCGACTTCACGCCGGATTCTACCCGGGTCGGACATTCCCGCCTCCAGCGCGCGGCCAAGGAGTTCGAGGGCTCTCTGCGCATCATCCGATTGCGCGGTCAGCCTCGCCGCAAGATACCGCCCGTCCGCATGATCTTCGTAGAGCGCGAAGAGCGTCTCCAGCGTTCTCATGGCATCGGCATCTCGACCGGCCGCCTCCTGCATCTTCGCCAGCTCGTAGTGGATGACCCGGGAACGCGGCCGGGCATTCGCTGCCGCCGCCAGGAGAGTGCACGCGCGATCCAACTCCCCGGTCTCGGCCCGCGCCCGCCCTTCCCGGAGAAGCGCCGCCCCGTTTCCCGGCCCGATGAAGAGCTGGACCGCCAGCGCTCCGCCCACAAGCAGCATCAGGCCCGCCATCAATGCGCCGCGAACATCTACCGAACGCGTTGAGCGCATGACCCTCTCCCTTCCCTTGACGCGTGCAGGCCGGATGATACGCTCCGACACACGATTCCGAAACTTGGAAGGGGCGCTCCCTTGAGGCTCTGTCTGTCTCTCTCTGTCGTGCTCGCGCTGGCTTCATCGGCTCCTGCCGAGACGCCTTCCCCCGACGCCCTTCCCCGGGTCGAGGCGGTCGTTCGCGTGGAGAAGTTCGGCACTTTCGTCCTGCGGTTCCACGCGGCCATCGCACCCAACCAGACGGCGAACTTCCTGCGGCTTGCCGATGAAGGATTCTTCGACGGCCTCCCATTCCATCGGGTGGTCCCGCGATTCCTGGTTCAGACCGGCAATCCGGATTTCCGCGAGGGTGGCGGCGACGGGACCGGCGGCCCGGGCTACTTCCTGCCTCCTGAACCGAATGACATTCCACACACGCGGGGAGCCGTCGCCATGGCCCGCCGGGATGGCAAGGACGGCACGGCGGGGAGCCAGTGGTTTGTCTGCCTGCTGGACAATCCCGGACTGGACGACCGATCCACCGTCTTCGCCTGGGTCGCCGAGGGAATGGACACGCTCGACCGCGTGGCGCAGGTGTCTACGGATCGGAAGCGCGTACCGCTGAAACCGGTTCGCGTCCTGAGCGTGGATCTGCGGGAGATCCCTCCGCAAACCCCGTGAGTGACGAGCGCGCCGCCTCAGGTTCGGGAGGGCTGCGGGCCGTCGAGGCTTGCGAGTGCGTCCTCCAGCAAATAGTAGCTCTCGAAGACCGTCAGAAGCTTCGTCACCATGAGAATGGCCTTCACGCGCTCGTTGATGTTCAGGAAGACCACGCGCGCATCCGCGTTCCGCATGCTGGTGTATGCGGAGATGAGGATGCCCACGCCTGAGCTGTTCATCCAGGGGACATCGCTCAGGTCGATCACGAGCTTCTTCACTCCCTCTTCGACCAGACCGGACACGGCCTCCCGGAAACGATCCGAATCCGGCCCGCCCAGTACCTTCCCGGAAATGTGCAGGACGACGGTGTCTCCCCGATCGCTGCGCTTGATCTTCACGAAACCTCTCCCTTCGGGCCTGGCCTCTCGGCGCCCCCTTCAAGACTCTCGCGAACGCCCCGTCGGGGTCGCGGGTCCGCAGTCTATCCGCCCCGTCGTCCGGCGTCACGCGAAAGGCGGCGAGAACCACGCTTCCCCCCCCCCCGGCATCGCCTCCAGCCGAAACCGGCTTGACGCGTGAGGGCCAAATCCCTACCCTGCGTGTCGATCTGCTGGGGAGTCGTCGAATTGGTAAGACGCCTGACTCTGGATCAGGAAGCTGGAGGTTCGAGTCCTCCCTCCCCAGCCAGAAGTCCGGCACACGCGGATCTTGCAACACGGGGCCATCGTCTAGGGGTTAGGACGGGGGATTCTCAGTCCTCAAACCGGGGTTCGATTCCCCGTGGCCCTGCCAAGCAGCCCGGGGCGGAAGCAAGCGCTTCTCCCCGGGCTTACTCTTGCGCAGTCCTCTCAGGCCCGGCCTCCAGCATCTCTCGCGCCCGACGGAGATTCCGCCGCGCGCCCGGGTCATCCGGCGAGAGCTGGACCGCGCGCTCGAAGGCCACCGCCGCTTCCTCCAGCAGCCCCTCTCCGGCAAGGATCGCGCCCCGCGTCATCCATGCATCGAAGAGGGCCGGGTTCCGTCGCAGCGCTTCCGTGGCCGCCGCCAATGCCTCCCTCCGGCGCCCCAGGGCCAGCAGGCTCACCGCCCTGTTCTGGTAAGCGCCCGGGATCTCGGGAGCCTGCTCGATGGCGGCATCGGTCATCGCCAGCGCCTCCTCGTGATCTCCCGCGCCCTCCAGCGCCGCCCCCACGGCCAGGAGGCGAAGCGCCGGATCCGCACGCACCCCGGGATCGCGCAGCCCCGCCGCCAGCACCACCGAGACCACGAGCGCGGGAAGTGCCAGCGGCCTCCACTTTCGGAGCCGCGCAAGATCCAGGATCCGGCAAACACCCACCGCGCCGAGAACCGCCCCCGGCACCGCCAGAGGAAGTCGATAGCGGGAGTTCACGAAGAACACGAGGAGACTGATCGCATAGACCAGCGCAAAGGCCAGCAGCAGAAGGTGCGACTCCTTGCGGCGCCGGACCGCAACGACCGCCCCCGCCAGCGCGGCCGCCATCCCGATCGCCCAGGGTGCCGGAATCCACCTCAGCACGACGGACCTCTCCCGCATGAACTCCAGGTCCAGATTGTCGCCGATCTCCCGCGCATTGAAGAGGAGCGCCACTTTGCGCACCACCAACCGCGCCGCCCCCGCCGGATCGTTGCGCACTCGTGACACCGCAAGGTCCCGGTGGTACCGAGACGCCTCCGCCAGCGAAACACGCCTCCCGAGGGCCTGCTCCGCCTCGCGCTGGTACGACCCTCCGGGCCCAAAGTCCGTGGGGCCTCGCAGCCCGGCACGCCCGCCCACAGAACCCTCTTCGAATGAAGTCGCCAGAATCATCCCGCCGTTGACTGTCATCGGCGTCCACTCGCCACTTGTGACTCCGTTCCGAAGGAGCACCGGGAGAAGCATCACGCAGACTCCCGCGCCGAACAGCACCCCGGACCGCCATCCCCTCCGCCACAGCAGAAGGAGCGCCCCCACGGGCGCGAAAAGAAGCACATTCGACCGCGCAAGGCCCAAGAGCCCCAGTGCCAGCCCGGCCCAGACGCTGTACCGCAACGCCCCCCGTGGTTCCTCCCACGCCTCCACCAGAAGGCGCAGGAAGAGCGCCGTACCAAACAGCGTGATCGATGTGTAAAGGAGTCGTCCTTCGAAGAAGAGAGCCGCCGGAAGCACGGCCAGCGCCAGACCCGCCATCAGTGCTGCCCGGCGCGATGCGACCCGCCCCGCGAGGCTTGCCACAAGAACCGCCGTCCCGCAGCCCAGCAGGGTCTGGACCCACCGAATGACCTCTGCGGAAGGACCGGCCACCGCGAAGATCAGCCCGAGAAGCGTCGGGTAGAGCGGCGCAAACCACAGCGGCTCCGCCCCGAAGCCGTAATCTCCGGAGGCGAACTGCTGCCCGAGGCGGAAGTACAATCGCTCGTCGATGGCCAACAGGGAGAACAGGGAATCGCCGCCCGTTTCCATGCGGAAGAGAAGGCGCGCCACGACGGCGACCCCCAACACAAGCAGCAATTCCCGGGCATGACGAATGCGACGGCGCAACGCAGACTCCCCCGGGCAATGACTGTGCGGCCTGCGCTAGCTTCGGGCCTTCACCGAAGCCCTCCGGTCCGTGTCTGACCCCCGCACATCCATCCGCACCCTGAGGTTCTCCCGGGTGACGGGCGGGGACACGGTCGAGATCGCCACAGAACCCGGTGACCCCGTGACCGCGTGCGCGCGAGGCGCGTCGAACTGCGCAGTCTCCCCCTGTGAAAGATGGAGCACTTCCTCATCCACTTTCACCTGCAGAGTCCCGACCGCGCAATAGATCTCTTCGTTCCCGTCGTGGGAACGGAAGTCCGCTTGCTCTTCCGGAGTGGTCGCCCGGAAGGTGTATGCGCGCACGGCCGTGGCCTCTGTCGAGTGCAGCCTCCTCACCGTACTTCCCGGATAGGTCTCCGGATCCAGTTCCCGGGTCCCCTCATCGATCTCCGACTCCACCGCCATGGTCAACTGCCGCAACAGTTCCAGCTTCTCCGAATGAGAGAGCGTGTCGTCCGCCAGATCCGGCTTTCGGCTGTCTCCCAGCAGGACTTCGATGTCCACGCTCAGCACACGAGCGAACCGTCTGGCCACAGGCAGGCTGGGAATGCGAAGACCCGACTCAATCTGACTGATGTACGCCGGTGCCACGCCCACTTGCCGGGAGAGTTCCGCCTGCGTCAGTCGCCTGAGCTTCCGGTAGTACCGCAACTTGGATCCGAAGACTTCCATGGACCGTTCCCTTCTCGGTTCCGGCCCGCAGGGGAACGGGCACCAGAATAAACCTGCATCCTGGGGGGAGCAGTCTATGGTCCGGGGGACGACCATCAGGACGACGCACTTTCCGGGGGGCGGAAACGCGCGGCAAGAGTCAAGTATACTCGGCTTTGCTCAATCTCTGCAAGCCCTGCCGCATCAGGACTCGTCTGCCCGGGGGGGGTGGGCGGTTCCGAACGCGCACAGGCGGGAAACCGAGCGCTCCTTTCCGAGGAGCGTGATCGACTCGAACATCCCGGGACTCTGGCGCTTCCCGGAAACAGCAAGGCGCGCCGGGCCGACAATGTCGCGCAACTTCAGCTCCGACTCTTCCGCAAAGTCCCGGAAGGCGGTCTCCACACCGGCGTCATTCCACGGCTCCACTGCATCCAGTCGCCTTGCCAGCGCGCAAAGATCCGTGTGAACCGCGCGCTTCACCAGCACGCCTTCGATATCTTCAGCGCTCGGGGTAATGCTCTCCTCAAAGAAAAACCCGGCATAGTCCAGAAACATGGGCACCGTTTTCATTCGATCTCCGACCAGTGCCGCCAGTTCCCGGGCGCGCGCAGGACTCACCTCCTGCCCCATCTCCCTCAACCCGCGCGACTGGAGGAATGCGTGGACCAGCTCCCCCCGCTGCTCGTCGGGGAGATCCGCCAGATAGCGACCGTTCATCCACTCCAGCTTTGCGGGGTCGAAAGTCGCGGCGGTGCGTGCCACACGATCCAGACTGAACGCACCCACCAGTTCTTCCAGCGTGAAGAACTCGCGATCGTCACCGGCTCCCCACCCGAGGAGCGCCAGATAGTTCACCAGCGCTTCAGGCACAATCCCGGCGGCGAGAAAGTGCTGCACGGAGACGGAGCCGTGCCGCTTCGAAAGGCGCGTCTTGTCCGGACCGAGAATCATGGATACATGGCCGAACTGCGGGACCGCGTAACCGAGGGCCCGGTAGAGCAGGATCTGCCGCGGAGTATTCGACAGGTGGTCCTCGCCGCGCAGGACCGGATCGATCCGCATGGCGGCATCATCCACGACCACGGCGAAGTTGTAGGACGCCCGTCCGTCCGACTTCACAATCACGAAGTCGCCCAGATCCTCATTTCGAAAGCGCACCTCTCCGCGCACGAGGTCGTGGACCACCGTCTCCCCCGGTTCCACTCGGAATACGACGGCAAAGGGTTCGCCCGCATCCATTCTCCGGGCCTCCTCGTCCCGATCCAGCTCCGTATACCGCGCCTCCGCCTCTGCACTCTCGCCGCGTTCACGCGCCTGGCGCACCAGCGCCCGTTCCTCTTCGGTCTGGAATGACCGATACGCCTTCCCATCTGCAAGAAGCCGCTCCGCAGCCGCCCGGTACAGCTCCAGTCGCTCCGACTGGAAGTACGGGCCACACTCCCCTCCGCAGCCCGGGCCCTCGTCCCAGGAGAGGCCCAGCGCCTCCAGATCGCGGATAATCGAAGCGGCGGACTCTCCGGTGGAGCGCTCTGCGTCGGTGTCCTCGATGCGCAGAACGAAGCTCCCGCCCTTCGCCCGCGCATACAGCCAGTTGAAGAGAGCGGTCCGGGCGCCGCCCACATGGAGCGATCCGGTCGGACTCGGGGCGAATCGGACGCGCGGGGAGGAACCCATCGGACACTCCGGCGTGAAAAGGGGAATGCTGAGTCGGCCGAGGCACGCTATCAGGGTCCCACTTGCCGCGTCAAGAAAGCGGCACGGACCGGTCGGTCGCCTTTCTCGCTGGCCCCGCCCGAATGATGCGACTACAGTTTTGCTCCGGCCTCCAGGCGACCCGAAACTCACCTGACCCCGCTCAAGGAGTCCCGCCGTGTATCCAGTACACTTCCCGCGACGCACCACCTTTGTCGCCGCGCTGGCCTTGCTTCTCCCCTCGGCTTCCCGGGCCACGGACCTTGCCCCGAAAGCGGAGGACCAGCTCTGGCTCCACCGCAATCTGGGCGCAGTCCACTTCGTGAACGACAGTTGGCCCGAAGCTTCCCGCGAACTCTCCGCCGCATTTCGTCTGGCCCCCCGAAGTGCGGGTGATGCACGGAATGCGGGAGTCGCCCATCTTCTCGCCGGAGATCTGGAGAAAGCCCGCGCCGCGCTCGACACGGCACGCAGGCGGAACCCGTCGGATCCGGCGGTACTCTACGCGTGGGGGATCCTCGAAAAGCGCGCCGCCAACGCGGACGCCGCCCGCGCGGCACTTCTCGCATGCCGGGAGCACGGCGGCACCGCACCGGAGCTGGCCTACAACCTCGGCATTCTGGCGGTGCGTGCCCGCGACAGCGAGACCGCGCTGGCGGAGTTTGAGCGAGTGCTGGCCATCGGCCCCGATCTCGCACCCCGTCATCACGCTTCCGCGCTCTATCGGGCCGCCCGCACGCTCATCCAGCTGGGCCGCCGCGCCGAGGGCACGGAGTACCTCCGCGAGTACAAGGCTCTCGTGAAGGCGGGAAAGGGAGCCCAGTTGTCGGAAGAAGACCTCGAAGGCGGCGAGCTGATGGAACTCGCCGACTTTGACCGCCCTGCCGATGTCCGGGCGGCCGGCCCCCTCCCTGTGTTTCGTACGACCGATCTCCCGGGTGGTCCCATCACCTGGGCGGAGTGCGCGGATCTCGACGAAGACGGCGACCGGGACTTTCTCCTCGGAGATGGAAACGCGCTGCACGACCTCCGGACGGACGCGGACGGGGCACGCACCGATGTCACCGGAAGCCGCGGCCTTGCCGGTCTCACCGGCGTGACGCACGCCCGGGCGCTGGACATGGACAATGACGGTACGGTGGACCTCCTTCGCTGCGGGGCGGATGGAATCCACCTTCACCCTGGAGTGTCCGGCGCATGGGAAGTGTCGCAACCGGTCTTCCCCGATGAAGCCCGCAGCTTCTGTCCGGTGGACTTCGATCATGACGGCGACATCGATCTCCTGGCATGCACCCCCGGCGGCCTCCGCCTTCTGCGGAACCACGGAGACCGCACATTCTCGGACGCCACCGCGGAGTCCGGCCTTTCCGGCGCCGGGGCGGTTTCGCTGGGCCTTTCCGGCGACCTCGACGACGACATGGATGTGGACCTTCTCCTCCTGACGGAAGACGGCCGGGCACTTCCGGCTGAGAGCCTTCGCGGGGGAGTCTTCCGCCTCCACTCCGCCCTGGACGCACTTCCTTCCGGCGCCGTGGACCTCCTTCTCGGCGACTTTGACTCCGACGGAGATCTCGACATCGCAGCCGCCGGACCCGACGGCGTCCATCTTGCTTCCAACGAAGGCGCGCTTCGGTTTGCCCCGACCGCCGCTCCGGCGCTCTCCGGCCGCGTCACTCGCCCGGTGGCGGGGGGGCGTTCGCTCTGGTCCGCCGACTTCGACAACGACGGCCGTCTGGATCTCCTGGCCGCGTCGGCGACCGGTGCGGCACTCGCCCTCAACGAGGGAGGGTTTGCGTTTGTGAACGCGACGGCGGCGCTGGCCACCCTTTCCACCCCTGCGATTCGCCCCGTCGCGCCGGTCCTTGCCGACAGTGACGGGCGGATGGATCTCATCATTGCGGGTCCCACCGCCCGTCTCGCCACGCACATCGGGGAGGTCGGCGGATGGGTCGTGCTGGAACCCGTGGGCGTGAAGAACAACCTCGACGGGCTGGGCACCCAGTTTGAACTTCTCGCGGGCTCCCGCTACGCACGCCGCGAGGGGAAAGGCGGCCCCGTTCACTTCGGTCTCGGACCTCAGCCCCGCGTCGACGCCATCCGCGTACGATGGCCCAACGGCATTCTTCAGGGCGTGACCGATGCCACACCCGGAACGCTCACGACCGTGGAGGAGAAGGCCGGTCTCGTCGGTTCGTGCCCATTCCTCTACACCTTCGACGGCCACCGCCTCGTCTACATCACCGACATCCTTTCCGTCACGCCGCTGGGCCTTCCGATTGCGCCCGGCTTCTATGTCCCGCCCGACTGGGACGAAGCCATCCGTGTCACCTCCCGACAGCTGCAGCCGGACGCCGACGGCTACCTCGTGGCGCAGGTTACCGAAGAGCTCCGCGAGGTCACCTATCTCGACCGCGTTCAGCTCTACGCCATCGACCACCCGGAACACACCGAGGCGCAACCCAACGAGAAGTTCAAGTTCCCGCCCTTCCCCGAGTTCGGCGTGCACCTGCTGGACGAACACGCACGCCCGCCCGCCACGGCCATCGATCACGAAGGCCGCCCGGTCACCGAACGCCTCCTGGAGGTTGACGACCTGGTTGTCGGCGATCTCCCGCTCACGCAGTATCAGGGCATTACGAAGATGCACGCGCTGGAACTCGACTTCGGCGAAGTCCCCCCCGATGCGCCGCTCACGCTCCACCTCACGGGCTGGTTCTTCTGGACGAACGCGTCGATCAACATCGCGATTTCGCAGGACCCCCGGCACGACTTCATCCCGCCGTCGATCCTGGTCGACGACGGGAAGGGAGGCTGGTCGGAACTTCCGATTGAAGTGGGTTTCCCCGCCGGGAAGATGAAGTCGATTCCCGTCGACCTCACCGGCGCCTTCCCCCACGGCCGCGCACGCCTTCGCATTTCCACCACGCTGCGCATTTACTGGGACCGCGCGCGGCTCCAGGTGGGGGCGCCTTCCGCGCAACCGGTCGTTCGCGTCCTCTCCCCCGACTCCGCCCACCTGCATTATCGCGGCTTCTCGGAACCCATCTTCTCGGCGTCTGGTGAGGAGCCCGAACGATTCGAATACGATGAACTTCGCGCCACCGACCCACCGTGGGACCCGCACGCCGGGCTGTATACGAAGTACGGCGATGTCACCCCGCTGGTCCTCGACCCGGAGGACATGTTCGTCATCATGGCCACCGGCGATGAATGCACGCTCAAGTGGCGGGCCGATCGCCTGCCACCCCTGGCGCCCGGTCTGCAGCGCACTTACCTCTTCCTCTTCGAGGGGTGGGCGAAGGATGGAGACCCGAACACCTCCCTGGCGCAGCATGTCCGGCCTCTGCCGTTTCACGCCATGTCCGGGTATCCATACGGTGCCCAGGAGCATTACCCGGACGACCCTCTCCACCGCGCCTACCAGGCTGAATGGAATACGCGACGCGCAAGCCGTGTCACACGGGACTTTGTCGCCGATGCGGCGCGCGCTCCCGGGACGACAGGCAGCCGGTGAGCGGATTCCCGCTCGTGTTGGGCCACCGGGGCGCGAAGGCCTGCGCCCCGGAGAACACTCCGCGGGGCTTCCTCCGTGCCATCGAAGACGGGGCCGATGGCGTCGAGTTCGATGTACGGTGCTCCCGTGACCGCGTCCCCGTCCTGCTCCACGACGCGACGCTTCTTCGAACGGCCCACCGCGCTGCCCGTCTCTCTCAGTTGGACGCTGCGGAAAGCCGACTCCCCCGCCTTTCGGCCATCCTCGACGAGTTCGCGCGCGTCCTCTATCTGAACGCCGAGGTCAAGGAACCGATGCCCGCCGCGGCATGGGAGGTGCTCGCCGCGAAACTCCCCTGCCCGGAAGGCCCCGGCGCCCTAGTGTCCTCGTTCTCGCAGCGCGCACTTCGCGAGGCCCGCCTTCACGCGCCCTCGATCCCCCGGGGCCTCCTTCTCGGCCCCGCTGACACGCTCCCCCAACCCGCGCTCGTGGATGAGCTTGGCCTTTCGGTGCTGGTGCTTCACGACTCGCTGATTCACGGCCCCGCTGTCGTGGAGTCCTGCCGGTCGCTCGGCACGCGGCTCTGGTGCTATGTCGTCAATGAGCCGGAGCGTGCCCGGCGCCTCGGGGAATGGGGTGTCGAGGCGGTGATCTCCGACGACCCCGGCATGATCCTCCGCTCCCGCCGCTAGCCGAAGCGAACCCGCTCTTTCGGGTACTCGTACCGGCCGCCACGACCTCGCCGCACCAGTGCCAGCCCCAGTGACATCGGCCCGATCCTGCCGAGGAACATCGTCACGATGATGATCACCCGCCCCCACGGTCCAAGTGAAGCCGTGATCCCCCGCGACAACCCGACCGTTCCGAACGCCGAAACCGATTCGAACAGCGTGTCCTCAAACGAAAACGGTTCCACCGCGGCCAGAAGGATCGCCGATCCCCCCGTCAGCGCCGCCCCGAGGACGATGATTCCCATCGCACGCGAGACATCGCCGGGGTCCAGTGTCCGCCGGAAGATCTCCACCCGCCGCCGTCCGCGCAGGGCTGAACGAAGCGCCGCCAGAAAGACTCCCAGCGTCACCGTCTTGACGCCGCCACCGGTAGACGCCGGGGAGGCTCCCACAAACATCAGGAAGAGAAGAACCATCGTCCCGGCGTGCGTCATGGACGACACATCCACCGTGTTGAAGCCCGCCGTTCGTGCCGTCACCGAAAGGAACACCGCCTCCACGACGCGAGCCCCGGGCGCAAGACCCTCCCCGGTGCCGTCCCCCTCCAACAGCCAGAGGATCGCCGCGCCTCCGAGGAGCAGCACCAGAGAGACGCTCACCGAAAGGCGCGTTCCAAGCGCATAGCCCGACTCCTCCCGCTTCGCGCGAAGCCGCCCGAGCAGATCCTGCAGCACGAAGAACCCCAGCCCTCCGGCCAGCACCAGGATCGAGATCACCCCGTAAGTCCAGGTGTCTCCCGCGAAGCGTTCCATGTTCTGCGAGAAGAGGGAGAAGCCCGCGTTGCAGAACGCGCTGACGCCATGAAAGAGCGCGGTGAACAGCCGCTCTCCCCGATCGGGGAACGCCTCCGCCCAGTGGATGTAGAGCGCGGCGGTTCCCGCGGCCTCCAGCAACAGCGTGAATCCCGCGATCGCGACGAGAGTCCGCCCCACGGTCGCCAGGCTCTCCGCGCCCAGGACATTTCGCAGGAGTTCCCGCTCACGCAATCCGAGACGGCGCCCGAGGGCCGCGGCGAAGAGCGTGGTGAAGGTCATGAGGCCCAACCCGCCCACCTGAATGAGGACGAGCAGCACGCCCTGCCCGAATCCGGAAAGGTCCGTGCCCGGATCGATCACCGTAAGTCCCGTCACGCAGGTTGCGGAAGTTGCGGTGAAGAGCGCCGTCAGGAAGTCCAGTCGCTCACCGCTGGCCGCCCCGGGTAGCGAGAGGGCAGCGGTGCCGAGCGCGATCATCCCGAGGAATCCGGAGACCAAAGCGCGCGCCGGTCTGACCCGGGCGACCGCCAGGACTGCGGTCAATCGATTCAGTCGAAAAACCAGCGAGAGCACCAGAAAGCCACGGAGGAGGAACGCATCCCATGCACGCGGCGGTCCCCATGGCCCCCACACGACCAGAAGGAACACGCCTCCCGCGATCAGCGTGGGCCAGTCTCCACCGGAAGCTGTGGGCTTCCCTCGCCGCAGACCGCGACAAAGGAGCGGTTGTATCGCGAGGCACAAGGCGAGCCACAAGAACATCCCGGCGGCGGGAGCGCCCGCCCCGCCTCCAGCAGGAAGGCCCGCCTCCAGGAGGACGCCCCCGGCTCCGACGAGTGCGGCCACCGCGCCAAACGACTCCAGGCCCGCAGCGAGCTTCCAGGCAGCCGCTCTGGTGCTCAATGTCCCTCCCGGAACAGAGGACTCAAGGATTCAGACGATGAATCAGCCGCGGGAAGGGAATCGTCTCCCGCACATGGGTGATCCCGCACAGCCACGCCACCACGCGCTCGACACCCAGACCGAAGCCCGCGTGCGGAACCGTTCCATAGCGCCTGAGGTCCGTGTACCACGACAGCGTTTCCTCCGGGATCTCCTCGTGCCGCATCCGCTCCAGCAACCGGTCCAGGTCCGCTTCTCTTTCGCTGCCACCGATGATCTCCCCATACCCTTCCGGAGCCAGCATATCCACACAGAGCGCGCGATCCGGCTCTTCCGGATCCCTCGCCATGTAGAACGCCTTCACTTGCTGCGGGTAGTGCGTCACCATGACCGGCTTGTCGTACCTCTCCGCGATCCGCGTCTCGTCCGGCGCGCCGAGATCCTCACCATCGGTGACTTCCGAGCCACCTTCCCGTGCGATGGCAATGGCTTCGGCGTAACGGAGTCTCGGGAAGGGCGGCACGATCTTCTCCAGCCGTGAAAGATCCCTCCCCAGCGATTCCAGCTCGAGGCGACGGTTCTTCAGCACCGACTGGACGATATGCGAGACAAACTCCTCCGCCAGTTCCAGAAGCCCCGGGAGGGTCAGGTGCGCCACTTCCGGCTCCACCATCCAGAACTCGGTGAGATGGCGGCGCGTCTTCGATTTCTCCGCCCGGAAGGTGGGCCCATAGCAGTACACCTTGCCGAAGGCCAGAGCGGACGCCTCCGCATAGAGCTGACCGCTCTGCGAGAGGTAGGCTTCCTGCCCGAAGTAGTCGGTGGAGAAGAGCGTGGAGGTACCCTCGCACGCATTGGAAGTGAGAATGGGGCTGTCCACGCGGAGGAAGCCTCGGGTGTCGAAGAACTCCTGAAGCGAGCGAATGACTTCCGCCCGCACGCGCAGGATGGCGTGCTGGCGTGCCGATCTCAGCCAGAGATGCCGATGGTCCAGCAAGTACGCCGCCCCATGCTCCTTCGGCGTGATCGGGAAGGGCTCCGCCTCGGCCAGTACCTCTACGCCCGAAGCGTGCAGCTCCGCGCCACCGGGAGCCCGATCATCCAGCGAGACGGTCCCCGTCACCGTCACGGCCGACTCCTGCGGAAGTCCCCGAGCCCGATCGAAGAGTTCCTCGCCCACTTCCTTCTTCGCAAGGACGCACTGCACTCTTCCCGTTCCATCCCGGAGGATCAGAAACAGGATCTTCCCGCTCGATCGGACATTGTCCACCCACCCGCGCAGCGTCACGGTCTCTTCGGAGTGGTTCCGAAGGTCTTCCACATCAGTCGGTTTCATCACGCCCTCCACTTCCCGGACCACTTCTCCAGATCCTCGGGCAGCCCCATCATGATCAGAATGTCTCCCGTCTCGACTACGGTCTCCGCTGCGGGGATCTTCAGAGACTTCCCTCCACTCCGGTCCATCTTTCTCACCAGAAGCACGGAGGTCCGGGGCCGTCCGGGGAAATCCCCATCCAGCGGGCACCGGCCCACCGCCTCCTCAGGCGCGGGGATGCTCGCCAACGCGTAACCTCCCACAAGATCCGCATACCCCACCAGTCCGGGGTGATGGATCTTCCGGGCCACCCGCCGTCCCGTCAGATCCTCGGGGAACACCACCTCATGGGCTCCGACCTTGCGGAGGATCTTCCCGTGGGTCTCCGTCTTTCCACGCGCGATGATCTGCGAGCACCCGAGCTCCTTGAGAAGCTGCGTGACGAGAATGCTCGACTCGAAGTCCTCTCCGATGGCCATGACCACCGCGTCCATTTCTTCCAGACCCTGAGAGGCCAGCGCCTTGCGGTCCCTGGCATCCATCACGACGCCCACCGAAAACCTGGACTCATAGCGCGCCATCGCGGAGGGATCCCGATCGATCACGAGCACTTCTCCGCCCAGATCCATCACTTCCTGCGCCGTGGACAGGCCGAAACGCCCCAGTCCGATCACCGCCACCTTTTTCGACATGACCCCTCCTTCCGGGACTCCCCCTGCCGCGCATCCTACCGGGTGTCCACAATCCTGGCAACGCGACGCACGCGGTGGCCGGTCAAGCGCATCCCACGCAATGCCGATAACGCCGGGGAGGTGTATTGCGCCGACTCGGAGGAATGCCCGGTGTTTTCATCCCCGAATGATCGACGACTCTCTCTGGCCGCGGGCCTTGGACTGGTGGTCCTGTTCGCCACGGAGGGAATCGCGGGCGTTCCTGAGTTTCCGTGCGAACAGAGTGCGCGGGATCGCCTTCAATCCATGTCCGAGGCCGGAGCCTCGCGTGACCTTCACTGGGCTCGTGGATTCTCCACACTGGCCGATGCCACGCCCGGCGCGGCGGCCCGGGCTTCTGTTCTTCTCGCTGCGGGTCACTTCGATGCGGAGTCGCCCTCTCTTCACGCGCGGACCGCCACGGCGCTCCTTCGCAGTGGAGACGCGCGCTGGACGCAGGAAACGGCGGCGGTGTGGCGGGCCTGGTCGCACTCCTTCCCGTCCCAGCTTGCGACGGTGCAATGGGTCCTCTCGCGCGGGGCGTGCATCGGGCTGTGGGTGCTGATCGTCGCCGGGATGCTTCGGATCGCGTCCACGCTCCCCGGCCTTCATCATGCCATCCGGGAGCGCCTCGCTTTCCTCCCCCCGAGGCTGCGCTCCCCGGCGGCCTTTCTGCTGCTGCTGCTGCCCACTCTTCCCGTGGCTGCGCTGGGGGCGACGGCGGCGCTCCTCTGGACCCTTCTCATCGGAACCGTCGCCGCGTGGCCCTCGATCTCTCTCCGCGAGAGACGCGCACCCGTCGCGGCCGCACTCCTGCTCGCGCTGTCGCCGTTTGCGCTGACGCTGTGGGCCAGTTTCGTTCTGCCGGGTTCCCCCGGCTCCGCGCTGCACACGCTCTGGGAGGCCCGAACGACCGCCGGAGAGGTTTCGCCTCCCCGCCCCGCGTCCGCCCAAGCGCCGGGTGCCGAAGACGCCCTCCGGCGTGCGCTCGTCGGGATCCGTGCCGGGAACCATGGCGACGCCAGGACCGCCCTGGCCGAACTCCGCGCCGCGGTAGCACTGGAACCCACGCGCTGGGAGTATCGCAACGCGCTGGGATCCGCTCTGCTCGTCGCGGACGACCCGACTGGAGCACTGGCCCAGTACGACCGCGCCACGCTCCTCGCGCCCCGCGAACCGATACCTCACGCCAACCGCGCGCGCGCATGGAACGCACAGCTGGAATTCGCCCGGGCGGACGCCGCATTCCGCCGCGCACTCGAACGAGGGTACCGCGTACCAGAGACCGGCCTCGACGGACGAACCCATCCGGACCCGCTCCCGGGCGCGGCCACATTTTGGGAGATCCTCCTCCGTCGCGGCGCAGAGGACTTCTCGTGGGCTGCCGCTTCCCGCGCATCGCTGTCCCTCCTCGTTCCGCTTCGACCGGTCTGGTGGTGCGTCCCCCTCTTCCTCGGCGCACTCCTCGCCACGCGCTCCCGTCGTCTCCCCCGCGCCCGAGTCTGCACCGAATGTGGACGCTCCGTATGCCGAAAGTGCCACTTCCGCGAACTCCGTCGAAGCCTCTGCCCGGAGTGTTATCGCCTTCGGCATCGCGTTCGGACTCCGCTCGCCCGCGACGCCGCACTGGCGCGCCGCCGACACGCCACGCTCCGCGCCGAGCGCCGCGCCACGCTGGCACTGTCCGTCCTCATTCCCGGCGCGGGACACTGGACTCTCGGGCGATCCGCCACGGCGCTGGCACTCTTCGCCGCCTGCGCGACCGTCTCCGTCTCTACGGGCTCCTTCTCCCTGTCGGCCACCGCACTCGAGCTGGCATCACTCTCGATCGTTTCGCTCATCCTCTGCGCCCGGGCTACGCGAAGCCGGGGACGGTCTCCCCGGGGAGGGCGATGATGTCGTTCCGCGGACCGCTTCACGAGGTCGGTCTTCCCGAGGTGCTCCAGTTGATCGCCTCCCAGCACAAGACCGGCTGGCTCAAGGTGATCTCCGGCGGGAAATGCCGCTTCCTCTTCTTCCGCAAGGGGCGCATCACTTCCACCGCGAATCCCGCCGACCGCACCGACCGCTTCGCCGAATACCTCGTGCACGGGCGTCGCCTTCCGGTCTCGCTGCAAGAGCGTCTCCTCGCAGAGACCTCGCGCACCGGCCACGACACCGCGACCGTACTCTCCCGGGGCGGCTTCCTCCCCCGCGCCGACGTGCGCACGCTCTTTGAGGGAATGATCGAAGAGGATGTCTTTGAACTCATGGCGATCCAGCGCGGACAGTACGAGTTCGAGTCCGACGACTCCCCGGACTCCCCGTCCGCGCACCTTCTCGCGGTCGAGGTGGGACCGATGCTCATGGAAGCCGCGCGCAAGTCGGACGAGATCCAGGAGATGCGATCGGCCCTCGGTTCGGACCAGTCCATTCCCGTGCTGATACACGCGGAAGCGGTGGATCCACAAGATGAGGCCGCGGGCATGGTGCTTCGCCTGGTCGACGGCCGACGCAGTGTCGGTGAGCTGGTGAACGAGTGCGGCATGGACCGTCACTCCACGATGAGAATCCTCCATGCGGGAGTGCGCGAAGGAATCCTGTCGCTCTTGCCCTCCACTCCCGGATCCGCGCCGACGCCGCCCGGTTCCGGCCGCGCTTCCTCCACGGCCGCAACCCGACTCGGGCTGTCCGCCGCCTTTCTGCTCGCGGTGATCTTCACCGTTGCGCAAGCTCCGGGGCGACACGAAGACCCCGTATTGCGCGAGTACCTGACGCTTCGCGACACCATGAAGCGCGCCTCCGCTCGTCATGACCGCTTTGTCGAGAGCGGCATCCCGCCTGCCCTCCTCGCCGAGTGCGAAGCCCGTTCCATGCCTGCGGCCAGCGACTCTTCCTCCATCGTCCCCCCGCCCACCTCCGCGTCGATTCTCCCGGCGGTTCCCTCTCCCCCCGCCGGGTCTGCCGGAGTACACTGACGGCAAGCGCTCCCGGGCCGCAGAACGCCGCCCGGCACCACTTTTCCGCCAACCCGAGGTGTGGCATGTCCCGCGCAGCTGATCGGATCGCCAAATCGCGACCCTACATCTTTCAGACCATGAACGAGATGAAGGCAAAGGCCGTTGCGCGCGGAGTCGATGTCATCGATCTCGGCGTCGGAAATCCGGATCTTCGCCCGGACGACACCATCACGCGCGCCCTTCACGACGCGCTGGATGACCCCGCGCACCAGAACCACCGCTACCCGCCCTTCGATGGAATCAGCGAGTTCCGGGAAGCCATCGCCAGTTGGTACGATCGTCGATTCTCCGTCACGCTGGATCCGGACACCGAAGTTCTCCCCGTCATCGGAACCAAGGAAGGCATCGGGCACCTGTATCTGGCGCTCCTGAACCCCGGCGACACCCTCCTGGTGCCCACCCCCTGCTACCCGGCCTATCTCGGTGCTGCCGGCATTGCGCAGGCCGAAGTGCAGGAGATGCCGCTGCTGGAGGAGAACGGCTTCCTGATCGATGTGAACCGGATCCCCGATGATGTCGCCAATCGCGCGAAGATGATGCTCGTGAACTACCCGGGCAACCCCACCGGGGCGGTCTGTGATCTGGACCACTACCGCGAAATCCTGACCTTCGCGGAGAGGCACGACATCGTCATCGTGTCCGACATTGCCTACGCGGACCTCACTCTGGACGAGGACGCTCCGGCACCCAGCTTTCTGGAGATTCCTGAAGCCCGAAGCCGCACCGTGGAGTTCTACTCTTTCTCGAAGACCTTCAGTATGGCCGGATGGAGAGTCGGTTTCCTTGCCGGGAATGCGGAGATCCGAAGCCTCCTGCTGAAGGTGAAGAGCAATCTCGACTTCGGCGTCTTCATGGCCGTACAGCGGGCCGCCGCCCAGGTTCTTCTCGGCTCACGCCGCCCCATCGACGACCTGCGCGGGACCTATCGGGCACGCCGCGATCTCTTCGTGGCGGGACTGGCGGAAGCGGGCTGGGAAGTCACCGTGCCTCCTGCCACGCTCTACCTCTGGACCCGGATCCCGAGAGGATTCACCGACTCCGTGAGCTTCGTAACGAGCCTCTTTGACCAGACCGGCGTCCTCATCAGCCCCGGTGCAGGGTTCGGGGATGCCGGGGAAGGGTTCTGTCGCATCTCGCTCATTATCGACGAAGAGCGCGTGCAGGAAGCCGTCCACAGAATCCGCGAGAGCGGCATCCTGAACACCTGACGGCCACTCCACCGGGCTCGGCTGCGAACAAAAAGGCCCCGGTCCGCATGGGACCGGGGCCTCGCGTCATCTTGCCGCACAGCGGTCAGCGACGAGCGCCCACCGGGCCACGGCGTCGCGGTCCTCGCGAATCGCGCCGGGGGCCACGAGTCGACGGGACATACTCCTCGCCCGCCTCCTCCATGATCACGGCCTTCCGGGACAGCCGGACCTTGCCGGAGTCGTCGATGCCAATGACCTTGACCGTCAGCACATCGCCTTCCTTCACGATGTCCGTCACCTCATTCACACGCTCCCGATCCAGCTCGGAGATGTGAACCAGTCCATCGCGTCCCGGGAGGATTTCCACGAACGCCCCGAAAGGCTCGATGCGACGAACCTTGCCGGTGTAGGTGGCATTCAGTTCCGGGTCCGTCACGATGTCCTTCACCCGCTGGAGCGCAGCCTGTCCGGCCGCACGATCCACCGACGAGATCTTCACCGAGCCGTCATCATCGACATCGATGTTTGCGCCGGTCTCCTCGCAGATGCTGCGAATCATCTTCCCGCCGGGGCCGATGATGTCGCGGATCTTCTTCGGGTTGATCGAGAGCTGCAGGATGCGCGGGGCAAACTCACTGAGTTCCTCGCGCGGAGCCTCCAACGCTTCGGACATCTTGTCGAGAATGTGGATACGACCGTCGCGGGCCTGCATCAAGGCTTGCTCCAGCACGGAGAAAGGAATCCCCCCGAGCTTGTTGTCCATCTGGAGGGCTGTGATGCCATCCCGCGAACCCGTGACCTTGAAGTCCATGTCGCCGAGGTGGTCTTCCACCCCGAGGATGTCACTCAGCACGGCGTACCGATCTCCTTCGCCGATCAGCCCCATGGCAATCCCCGCCACCGGAGTCTTGATCGGAACGGCCGCGTCCATGAGAGCCAGCGAGCCTCCGCAGACGCTCGCCATCGAAGACGAACCGTTCGACTCCGTGACCTCCGACACCAGACGCACGGTGTAGGGGAAGATCTCATCGCTGGGAATCACCGGCTCCAGTGCCCGCTCCGCCAGCGCACCGTGGCCGACTTCCCGGCGACTGGTGCTGAACATACGGCGCACTTCTCCGACGCAGAACGGCGGGAAGTTGTAGTGGAGCATGTAGCTCTTGTAGGTGGCCCCTTCCAGCGCATCGATCTTCTGTTCGTCGGTCGTGGTTCCAAGGGTGGTCACAACCAGCGCCTGAGTCTCGCCCCGCGTAAAGAGCGCCGATCCGTGCGGACGCGGAAGCACACCCACCTCGCACGAGATCGGCCGGATGTCCTTCAGACCTCGACCGTCCGCGCGCCTCTCTTCGTCCAGAACCGCAAGACGCAGGTCCTCCTTCTCCATCGCGGAGACGACCGTGCGAATGTGCGACCCATCTTCCGGGAACTGTTCCGCAAGGGCTTCCATCACCTCTGCGCGAACGGCGGAGACGGCCTCCGAGCGCGTCTTCTTCTCCTGGTTCAGGTTGGCCTCGTGGATCTTCCCGCCCACGGCCTCGTGGACCGCGGCAGTCAGTTCCTCCGAAGGCGCCGGGGCAGTGAACTCCACCTTGTCGTGCCCCACACCGGTGGCCAGCATCTCTTCCTGAAGCCCGATGAGCTTCTGGATTTCGTCGAAGGCAAGCTGAAGAGCCTCGACCACGACGCTCTCTTCCACTTCCTGCGCGCCACCTTCCACCATGACAATGGAGTCCTTCTTCCCTGCCACGGCCAGGATGAGGTCTGCCTCTTCCCGTTGCTCAAAGGTGGGGTTGACGATGAACTCACCGTCCACGCGCCCGATTCGGACCGCCCCAAGCGGACCGTCGAACGGGATATCCGACAGGCAGAGCGCCATGGACGCCCCAGTCAGGGCAACGATGTCCGAGTCATTTTCCTGATCGGCGGAAAGGACATAGGCGATCACCTGCGTCTCCTGGCTCCAGCCCTTGCTGAAGAGGGGACGGATGGGACGATCGATCATGCGGCAGGTGAGAATCTCCTTCTCACTCGGCCGCGCCTCCCGCTTGAAGAAGCCGCCGGGGATCTTCCCGGCTGCGTAGAACTTCTCCCGGTACTCGACCGTGAGCGGAAGAAAACCCCGGCCGGGATCATCCTTGCCGGAGGCCTGGGCAGTCACAAGGACCACCGTATCGCCGTAACGAGCCATCACCGAACCGCTGGCCTGCTTGGCCACATGCCCGGTCTCAAACGAGAGCTCCGCGCTCCCGATACGCACAGACTTCGTGGTTTTCATGGAATTCCTCTCTGTCCCGCCCTGCGATTGATTGAGGGCGGACAACCTACTTTCGGAGACCCAGCTCTTTCAGAACGGCGCGATAGCGCTCGATCTTATTCGCTTTCAGGTAGTCGAGTAGGCGACGACGGCGCCCGACGAGCTTCAGGAGTCCTCTACGCGAATGGTGGTCCTTCTTGTGATTCTGGAAGTGACCGGTCAGGTAAGTGATCCGCTCTGTCAAGAGAGCGATCTGCACCTCTGGTGAGCCCGAGTCTTGCTCGTGCTTCTGGTGCTTCTGGATAACATCCGCTTTGGCATCCCTCGACAGCGTCATGGCCTGCTGGGTTCTCCCTGGGTGCCCCCCCATGGGGCTCCTCGCTTCATCTCTTTCGCTTCCTATCGACGACAGCGCGAGAATCTAGCAGAGCCCCCCCGGGGACACAAGGGGGAAATACCTGCTTTCTCGCCACCTCCAACACCTTCTTTGTGACCTCCACATCCGCCGAAATCTGCGCCGAGAGGGCCTCCGGGGAGGCGAATCTCCTCTCGTCCCGAATCCTCTCCACCAGCGCCAGTCCCGCCCAAGCCCCCGACAGGTCTCGGCTGAACCCCGGAATGTGCGCCTCTACCACCACTTCCGGCGAATCTCCGAAGGTGGGGCGCGTCCCGATGTTCACCACCGCATTCCGCGGATCCTCCCCCTTCAGCGACACGAAAGCCGCATAGACTCCGTGAAGCGGGAGGAGCTTCCTTCGATCTTTCGTATCGACATTCGCCGTGGGGAACTGGAGCTTCCGTCCCATTCCTCTGCCCCGCCCCACCGTTCCCTCCAGCGTGTAGCGGTGCCCCAGAAGTTCCGTGGCTTCCCGAACGCGCCCTTTGGTAAGGAGCGCCCGCACCCACGACGACGAAATGGAGCGGTCGCCTTCCATTGTGGCCGGAATCTCCACGACCCGGAACCCGCGCCTTTCCCCTTCCGCCCGAAGTTCCCGCGTGCCGCCGGTACGGTCCTTCCCCATTCGGAAGTCATGCCCGGCCACCAGAAGCCGAAGCTCCGCTCCAGGCGGGACCAGCCGTGCAAGAAACTCTCCCGGCGATAGCCCGGCGACAGTCGGGTCAAACGGATACACGAAGGCCGCATCGACCGCGCACTCCCCAAGGAGCGCCAGGCGTTCTTCCACCGTGGTGAGCAGCATGGGTGCCGCATCCGGGCGAAGAACCTCCAGCGGATGCGGGTCGAAGGTCACGACCATAGAAGCCGCCCGTGCCTCTCGTGCGCCATCCCGGAGCGCGGCAAGTACGGCCCGGTGCCCGCGATGCACCCCGTCGAAAACTCCCAGCGCGACCGCAAGCGGTCCGCTCCCCACCCGCTTCAGATCGTGCGAGCCGGCGATGCGAATCAACTCTTCGCCTCCCGGGGTGCCGTGTGCGTGACCGCCCCAAAGACGAAGACCACCTCCCCGCCCGCCTTGCCCACGCGACCCAGCCCGCGCGGCGAACCGTCCGCTGCCACCAGACGCACCAGTCCGGAAGGCCCCGAGGCTACGGCGAAGCCGGACCCCACACGCAAGAGGGAACCGCGCGGCATCTCCAGCTGCGGCAGATACGCGAAAGCCTCTCCGGCGGGGCGAATCCTCTGGAGGATCCTCTCCCCGGCGTCCGGGGACTTCAACACCTCGCCGGGCAGCAGGTCCGCCTCGGCGTAGCCCGCCTGGCGTGACCGACGAAGCTGCGCAAGGTGCCCCCCGCAGCCCAGCGCCTCTCCCAGGTCGTGAACCAGCGTGCGGGCATAGGTCCCCTTCGAGCAGCGCAGGCGAAAGTCGAACACCGGAGGCGCCGCCGAGAGGATCTCAAACTCCTCCACCGTGACTTCGCGCGGCTTGCGCTCCACGGTGACCCCTTTTCGCGCAAGCTCGTAGAGCTTCTTTCCATCTACTTTGACTGCCGAATACATGGGCGGGATCTGCTGGATGACCCCCACGAAGGCCGCCGCTTTCGCGCGGACTTCTTCAGCGCTGCACTCTACGACGGCCTGACTCACGAGCTGACCCGCCGCATCCTGAGTGTCCGTTACGATTCCCAGGTGCCCCCGACCGAGATACTCCTTGTGCGACTCCATGAGGAATGCGGAGACCTTCGTGGCACTCCCCACGCAAAGGAGGAGGACGCCGGTCGCGTCCGGATCCAGCGTGCCCGCATGCCCGACGCGCACACCGCCGAGAATCCCGCGCACTTTTCCCACTACATCGTGCGAGGTCCAACCCGACGGCTTGTCGAATGCCACGACTCCGTGGATGTCAGGAGTCCGCCCCGTCGAGGTGCGCCTTGATCGCCTGGAGGAGGACTTCTTTCGCCTCCTCGATCGGCCCCGGAATCCGGGCTCCTGCGGCGGCGGCGTGCCCCCCGCCTCCAAACCGGCCTGCCAGTCCATCGATCTGCACTCCTTCATTGGATCGGAAGCTCACCTTGACATCGCCCTCCACGGTCTCCCGAAGGAAAAGCCCCACGCGAACCCCGCGAATGGACCGGGCGAAGGTCGCGAATCCCTCGGAATCCTGCGTGGATGCACCCGTCTCCGCCAGCATCTTCCGCGTCACCAGAAGGACACCGACTCGCCCATCCCCGGTGACCTCCAGGCTGTCCAGCGCTTTCCCCAGCAGTCGGACCCCGGCAGCCGGCAGGCGTTCGTAGATCTGCGTGGCGATCCCCCGTGGATCCGCCCCGTGTCGCACCAGTCCCGCGGCCACCTCCAGCGCCCGGGCATCCGTGTTCGAGAAGGTGAAGCGACCGGTGTCCGTGAGGAGTCCCGTGTACAGGCAGAACGCCGCACCCGGGCTGACCGGAAGAGAGGCTGCGCTCGCCAGCTCCGCGATCAGCTGTGCGGTTGCAGCCGCCGTGGGATCTACCCAGGCCACATTACCAAACCGCGTATTGTCCGGATGGTGATCGATGTTGAGAAGCGGCACACCCTCTTCCACCGCGCTCTGGAGCGGTCCGAGGCGTTCCGGTGATGTGGAGTCCAGGACGATCACTGCATGCCCGTCCGGCATCCGCCCTGCGGGAGATTCCAGCACCTGGTCCACGCCCGGGAGAAAATCGTAGGAAGCGGGAAGCGGGCCGTGGACCAAGACCTCACACGACTTGTTCGTGGCCCGCAGAATGTTCGCCAGCCCCAACTGACTCCCCAGCGAATCCCCGTCGGGATCCCGGTGTGCCAGGATCCGGAAGCCGTCGTACTCCTGCACAAACTCCAGAACCTTACGCGTCATCCCGGTCTTCCTCTTCCGGTTCCCCGTCCCCTGGGGTCGGTCCGTCGCTGACGAGACTCTCCAGAATACCGTCCATCCGCATGCCGCGCACAATGCTGTCGTCGTAGATAAAGGTCAGTCGCGGAGTTCGGCGAATGCGTACCGTCCTCCCGAGTTCGGCCTGAATGAAACCCGCCGCTCCCCGGAGGCCCTGCATCGCCTCTTCCCGTGCCGTTTCGTCCCCCAGAATGGACACAAAGACGCGCGCCGTGTCGAACTCCGGCGAGACTTCCACTGAGAGCACAGTCACGAAACGAAGACGCGGGTCTTCCACACGAACGGAGAGAATCTGCGCGATGGTCTCACGCAGTCGACCGTCCATCTTACGAAGCGTTCGGGATCTGGATCGCATTTCTCACCACTGTCCGTATTCACCGGTGCCATGGTCCTGGCGGTCCATGCTCACCACCAGAACTCCGGGTTCGGATTCCACAAGGCGGACGATCGCGTCCAGCACGGTCGTGAGCTTTCCGCCCTCCGCTCCCACCGCCGCAACCCCCAGCTCTGCTCTCGCACGGAGGTCCTGGCTCCCCACTTCCGCAACCGCCACAGGATAACGCGCGCGAATTCGGTCACGCAGACTGCGAATCACCTTTCGCTTCGCCTTCAGGGAATCGCTCTCCGGTAGACGGAAATCGATTTGCAGACTCATGACTCTCACAGGGAACACCACCCGCGATCAAAGGCGTCGCGCAACCTTTACATCTTCGAAGACCTCCAGGATATCCCCCTCCTGAAGCCCGGGGAAACCCTCCACGCCGATGCCGCACTCAAACCCGTTCTTGACCTCGGCGACATCGTCCTTGAAGCGTCGGAGCGAAGCCACGGCCCCCTCGTGGAGAGTCTCGCCTTCCCGGATCACGAGAACGCCCGCCTTCCTGCGAACCTCTCCGGACAGCACCATAGACCCGGCAATCGCGCCCAGCTTCGGGACACGGAAGATCTGGCGGACCTCGGCACGACCGACTTGCTTGCGAACGACCTCCGGCTCCAGGAGCCCCTCCATGGCAGCGCGGACATCTTCCACTGCTTCGTAGATCACGCCGTAGGACCGGCAGTCCACGCCCTCGCGCTTGACGGCCCCGGCGGCGGTGGGATCCGGCTTCACATGGAATCCGAGGATGATGGCGTCGGAGGCCGCCGCGAGAAGAACATCCGACTCGGTGATCGCCCCGGCTCCACGGTGAATGATCTGGATGTGGACATCTTCGGTGGAGAGCTTCTCCAGCGAGTCCGCAACCGCTTCCACGGAACCGTCCACATCTCCCTTCACGATCGCGCGAAGTTCCCGGGCAGTCCCCTCTTGAATCCTCTCGAAGAGGTTCTCCAGGGTCGTGTGCGTCTGGCTGCGGCGGGCCTGCTCACGAAGAACCATCTGGCGACGACGGGCCATGTCTCTGGCCTCGCGATCCGACGGCATCACCAGGAAAGA